>NZ_JBJEXT010000060.1:0-5226 GCF_051886055.1 Mitsuokella apri
CCTTATCCGGTTTGCGGTACTCCCAGGCAAAACCATTCTTGAGCCAGTTATCCGGGATCTCGACCTGGTTGCCCTCAATGATTTTCTGCTCGAACAGGCCGTACTGATAACGGATGCTGCAGCCATGGCCCGGCAGACGGTGTGCTGCCATCGAGTCAATGAAGCAGGCAGCCAGTCTGCCGAGGCCGCCGTTGCCGAGACCGGCATCCGGCTCTTCCTCGAACGTCTTGACGATATCGAGATTGAAATCCGCGAGAACATCCTTAACGGCTTCTTCAATACCGAGATTGATGAGATTGGACTTGAGCAGACGGCCGAGCAGGAATTCGATGGAGAAATAGTAGATCTGTTTCTCCTGACGCTCTGCATATGTCTTATTCGTCTTGATCCAGTTATCCGAAATGAACTGCTTTGCCGTAGCAGCTACCGTCTGATAGACTTCATTCTTAGTCAAGTCCTTGATTTCACGGCCATACATCAAATGTGCCGTATTGACGAAACGGATTTTTAGATTTTCCTTGAGCTTCTCAAACTCACGGCTCTTTTGTTTCTGTTCCTTTGTTTCTCGTGCCAAAAAAAACACTCCCCTTGGCTATGTCTTGCTTATTTTATATAAGAAAAGCCGTCGTAAACGAGCGCTGGCCCATACCTGCCTGTGCATGTCCATTTACAACGGCTTGTCTCAAGCTTAAATCACCACATTTTTCGCAACGATCAGCGGATAATTCTGCGCTCCCTTGAGCCATTTCTCCTTCGTGATCACTACATTCTTATCACAGATGACGTTCTCCAGCAAAGAATTTTCCTGAACATCGCATTTCTGCATGATGATGGAGTTCTTGACTTTAACGCCCTTTTCAATGGTCACGCCGCGGAACAGGATACTGTTCTCGACTTCACCGCGAATGATACAGCCGTTGGCAATCAAAGAATTCTTGACAACAGCCGTGTCCTTATACTGGACCGGTACCTCATCCTTGACCTTCGTATAGATGGAATTATTGCCCATGAAGAGCTCTTCCCACGTAGACGGATTCAGTACATCCATATTCGCTTTATAATAGGAAGATGTCGAATCGATGTGTGCAACGTAACCGTCATGCTCATAAGCATAGATATTGTACTCATTTGCACGGCGGATGATGCCGTCGAGCAGCAGGTCCTGACCGCCGTGTTCGTAGCTGTAGCGGACCATCTCAACGAAGATGCGCTTCTCCATGAGGAATACATTCATGGAAACCTTCGAGCCGTCATAGACAGCCGGTTTCTCGGCAATATCTTCGACAAGACCATTTTCTGCCGTCTCGATGACGGTGTTGCGGCCGGCCGCTTCCTGCGGCGCCGTGTAGTACACCATCGTGATATCGGCGTTCGTGTTCTGGTGGAAGCGCAGCAGCTCATTGAAATCAATGTTGTAAACGAAGCTGCCTCCTGCCAGAAGCACGTATTTCTGCGAGCTGTGCTCAAAGAAATCGAGGTTGTAATAGAAGTTTTTGAGGTCGCCGCGGCGTTTTGCCTCTTCTTCCTGCGGAGCGGGCAGATAGAACAAGCCGTCATGACGGCGGGCTAAATCCCAATCCTTACCGGAACGCAGGTGATCGAGTACGGAACGCGGTTTATTCGGCAGCATGACACCGACATTCTGAATGCCAGAGTTTACCATGCTCGACAAAGCGAAATCAATCAGTCTGTAGCGTCCGGCAAAAGGCAGAGACTCCACAGCGCGGCGGTCAGTCAGCTCACGAATCAGGCTGTTGTCTTCCTGAAGATTGATAATCCCCATTACTGTTTTCAATTTTATTCACTCCGATCTTCTGGTCTATGTTCTATTGTATATAGGAGCGGACAACTTTCTCAGCCTGCCTGCTTGCTGCCAGCTTCGGCCATGACAGTTTCTCCGTCTGCAACGACCGTAATGGCACCCTTCTCCCCGACTACTTTGGCACCCTCGCCTACTTCACAGTTCTGGGCAAGGATTGCATAATCAACGACGGCATTCTCACGGATAACCGTCGACGGCATGATGACCGAATTGCGGATCTTAGCGCCCTTGCCGATGCGCACACCCGGGAAAATGACCGAGTTCTCTACATCGCCAAGAATCATCGAGCCTTCGCTGACCATCGAATTCTTGACCTTGGCATCCGGACCGACATAATGCGGCGGCATGGACGGGTTCGAAGAATAAATCTTCCAATCACCATTGAGTTCAAAAGGCGGCTGATCCTGCAGCAGATCCATATTAGCCTGCCAGAGGCTTTCAATCGTGCCGACATCTTTCCAATAACCATCAAAAGCGTACGAGAACAGACGTGCCTTATCGGCAAGCATCTTCGGGATGATGTTCTTGCCGAAGTCATGAGCCGAAGTCTCATCCTTTGCATCTTCCTCAAGATACTTCTTCAGGAAGTCCTTGTTGAAGATGTAAATGCCCATCGAAGCGAGATTGCTCTTCGGTTTTGCCGGTTTCTCTTCGAACTCTTCGATGCGGCCGCTCTTATCGGTATTCATGATGCCAAAACGCGGTGCCTCTTCCCACGGAACTTCGATGACGCCAATCGTTGCTTCTGCCTTATTGGCCTTGTGTGCATCGAGCATCCAGGAATAGTCCATCGTGTAGATATGGTCGCCAGACAGAATCAGCACGTACTCCGGATCCGCGAGGTCAATGAAATTCAGGTTCTGATAGATGGCATCAGCCGTGCCGCGATACCAGTCTGCTCCCTTTTCACGTGCATACGGCGGCAGGATAAACACGCCGCCCTCTTTCTTATCGAGGTCCCAGGCACTGCCCGAAGCCAAATAGTTGTGGAGTTCCAGCGGACGATACTGCGTCAGCACACCGACCTTATCAATGCCGGAATTGGCGCAGTTACTGAGCGGGAAATCAATAATGCGGTACTTGCCGCCAAATGGAACGGCCGGCTTGGCAATTTTCTTCGTCAAAGCACCGAGACGGCTGCCCTGGCCGCCGGCCAGTATCATTGCTAAACATTCTGTCTTTCTCATACAAAATCCCCCTTGGATATATCTGGCAGGAATGGCCTCCCCTTACATAATTCGCCATGCCCGCCAAGCATGCATTTTCATAACAGATAATACTCTGTCAGTATACAACATTTATCAATTATTGCAATAATATTTTATGTATACATGAAATACGTAATACCAATATTACCGATCGCATTCACCCTGCCCTCTCTAAAAAAACATATGAAAACCGCAATTTTTCCGTCAATTCCCATGAAAGAACTGCTGCTTTGTGCACAGCTCCTGTTGAATTTCAGAAAACTATCTTTATATTATGTAGGTTCTATACAAAAAATAAAAATCCTTCACCGTCAAAGTAAATTTACATAATTTTTTTAGAGAAAATACCAAAAAAATAATCTGCCCGGCCCGCAAGGCAGGCGGCAGACCCTTTTCAGTCTCAGCAGCAGGGCAAAATGCCTGCAGTCATGAGCATCATCAAGTATGCGCAAAGAAATCAATAAAGCGCAGCCGCGCCGTGAATGATGTCCGGCAGCATGTCATAGAGATTCTGCCCTGGGCAGGCTGTCGCATTAAAATCACGATGGCCAAAAATCGTCGCAGACGACGGCGCAAAACCATAATAACGGCAGAGAGCAGCCAGCAGCTTCTTAGCAGAAGCGATCTGTGCATCCTCTGGCATATAATCCTCAAAATTGCCAACCAGGTTCACGCCGACCGTATGGTCATTCTCGCCATAGCAGTGTGCCCCGACCGTATCCATGGGCCTGCCCTGTTCGATCGTGCCGTCCTTGCGAATCACGAAGTGATAGCCAATGCCGGCCCAGCCATTGGCCAAGTGCCAGCGGTGGATGGTCTCCGCTGATACATCCGCATTCGTATTGCCGACATGATGCACGATGATGGCGTCGGTCACGCGTCGGTTTGTCAGGGAACGGAATGTCAGATAGGTTTGGCGTATGGATACACCGGAAAGACCGCTGCCGTCCTGCCAGGCTGCCTCTGCCATCTTACTCGTGACGATTTCCGGTGCAAGGGCCAGCCCCACTCCCATATAAAATAAATTCCGAATAAACTCCCTGCGTTTCATTGCTCTATCTGCTACCCCCTGTAATTTTATTATTTTAGCGCATTTATCTGAAAATCAGCCGAAAGCTCATTTCTTTCCATTCATTTCCTATTCCCACACCGCTGCACATCCTTTTTGTCTGCAAAGCAAAATTCAAGCAATCAAACATTCTTTTTTATCTGTTTATATTGTATTTTAAGGAGGATTGACCTATAATGAAGATGAATAATCAACAACTTCAAAAATATTTACGAGGGATTAGAAAGAAGGGGCTTTTATGCTGGGATTGGAACGCCGACAAAAAATCATGGAAAAAATTCGGCTTGACCGCAAAGTTTACGTCTCCGAACTTGCGAAGTCGTTCAAGGTAACGGAAGAAACCATTCGCCGCGACCTCGAAAAACTGGAAAGTCAGGACCTGCTCCGGCGCAGCTACGGCGGTGCTGTCATCGCCGAAAGCACGAGCGACGAACTCTCTTATACACGGCGCAGCGCCATAAACAGCGAGGGCAAGCTGCTCATTGCCGAAAAAGCGGCCAGCCTGATTCACGATGGCGATACCATCATGATGGATTCCAGCACGACGTGTCAGGCACTCCTGCAGCGCTTAAAAGGACAGCGCGATATCACGGTCATCACAAATTCCATCCGCCTCATGAACGACTTCACGGGCAGCGGCTTCAAGATGATCTGCACGGGCGGCACGATGCGCGACAGCTCCTGCTCCCTGACTGGCTCCATTGCCTGTCAGACACTTGCCCGATATTACGTTGACTTTGCCTTTATCAGCTGCAAGAGCATTGACCTCAAAAAAGGCATCATGGAGTCCAATGAAAGCGAGAGCCGTATCAAGAGCATCATGATGCAGCAGGCCCGCAAGACCGTCCTGCTCGTGGACCACTCCAAATTCGACAAAACAGCTTTCGTCAAATGCGACAATTTTGCACGCATCGATACGCTCGTGACAGATGTACCGCCTTCTAAGGACTGGCAGGAATTTCTTGCCGACCAGCACATCAACGTAATCTGCTGACGAACAATTTCCTACTAATATATATAAATAATAAAATCCCCGCTTCACTGCCTGCACAGGAAGCGGGGATTTTATTACTTTACAGTAGTTTACAACTTTAAGCAGCCTCTTCATCAGACCGAATTACGTCTTG
>NZ_JBJEXT010000061.1:0-5178 GCF_051886055.1 Mitsuokella apri
ACCGTCACCTGACGCTGATGCTTAGCGCAGTTGCCGGAGATACGACGCGGTAAAATCTTGCCACGCTCCGTAACGAAGCGGCGCAGTTTTGCAACGTCTTTATAGTCGATATGGTCGACCTTGTCTACGCAGAACGAGCAGACCTTTCTGCGAGGTCTTCTGCCTCTGTCACGTCTCATCAAAGTAATTCCCCTCCAGTCTTAAAATGGGATTTCTTCATCAGGGATAGACGGACCAAAATTGCCAGCATCATTTGGTTTCTGCTGCGGAGCTGCCGGAGCCGGAACACCAGCACCAGCAAAGCTGCCGTCATGCGGGACCGAATTCTTAGAATCGAGGAATTCAATCTCATCGGCTACGATTTCCGTCACATAACGTCTCGAACCGTCCTGTGCCTCGTAGCTTCTTACCTGGATGCGGCCTTCTACCGAAATACGGCGGCCCTTGATCAGATTGTTACCACAGATCTCAGCAAGTTTGCGCCATGCCACAATAGGAATGAAATCCGCTGTGGGCTGGCCATCATTGGCATCCTTGCGAGCGAAACGACGGTCAACAGCCAGCGTGAATGTGCAGACAGCCACACCAGACTGCGTATACCGGACTTCAGGATCACGAGTCAGACGTCCAATCAATATTGCCTTATTCATGAGGTATACCTCCCTGACACCCATATGGTGTAGTACATCTTAAAAGAATACTTGCTTCTTACTCTTCGTCGGATTTGACGATCATGTGCTTCAGGAGCTCGTCCGTAATCTTCATGACACGGTCGCACTCAGCAACGCAAGCCGGCTCGCACGTGATGTCGAACAGGCAGTAGTAGCCTTCCGTGCAGTCCTTGATCTCATAAGCAAGACGCTTCTTGCCCCAACGATCTTCTTTATCGATAGTACCACCGTTGTTCTGGATCAGGTTGCTGAACTTTTCGATGACAGCGTTCGTTGCATCCTCTTCCATCGGTTTCACGATAAATATGACTTCGTACTTTCTCACGAAATCACCTCCCTCTTTGGTCTTTGGCTCCCCTACGATGAGGAGCAGAGTTAATCTTCGCTTTTTCAGCGACTAAATCAGTATACCACGAACCAGACTTGAATGCAAGAAAAATCTTATGCTCCAAAGGCTCAGGCCGTATGGCTGTGCGCGAGTTTTTCTGCCGCCGTCGTGTTGCCGCCGCGCAGCGCAAGCACGACGCCCGCGGCAATCAGCGTAAAGCCGAGCCAGAAATAGATCGTCACGGGCTCAGAAAGCAGCAGCCAGCCGAGGAACGTCCCGACAATCGGCTGGAAAAACATGAAAAGGCCGGCAAGTGAGGCATCCATATAAAGAAGGCCTTTATTCCAAAGGCAAAAGCCCGCCGTCGTCGAGATGAAGCCAAGGTAGAGCACGGAGCCCCAGACTGTCGGTGCGGCCATGGCCTCGTAGTCGGCGGCCGTCGCGAGCCAGTACGCTCCGTATGGCGTCAGGACGAGGAAGGCGATGAGCACGGAATAGAACGTGATGGTGATGACCGAGTATTTGGAAAGGAATTTCAAGAGCACCGACATCAGGGCCCACGTAAGGGCTGCGACGGTCAGCGAAAGTCCGCCAAGCGCGTTGACCTGAAAATTATCAGGGTCAAAGACGATAAAGAGCACACCAATTGTCGCGAGCACGACGGACAAGATGCGCCCGGCCGTCAGTTTTTCCTGCAGGAGAGCGCAGCCGAAAACGACCATAAAGGCAGGTGTCGCCGCCGTGATGACCGAGCCCGTCTGCGCCGAGGTCAGCATCGTACCCGTTTCCTGCGTGACAATCGAAGCAACCTGTCCCGTCAGGGCGGAAGCCAGCAGCAGTTTCCAGTCTTTCCGCTCAATACGCCATGACGTATGCGTCACGAGCATCAGAAAAATCAAAGCCAGCAGAGCCGTGCCATAGCGCATCCAGACAAGCGGCACGGGTGGAATCGTGAAAATCGAGAGACGCACCGCGATGAACATACCGCCCCAGATACTGCCAGCCAGTGACAAAAAAAATGAGCCAAGCAGAAGATTGCGCAAGGATACCCTTCCTTTCCTTTATTATTATGGTATTTATAGACTACTGCTATCGATCTTGAAAGTGACTATGATAATCTTGTCAATTTACATCAACCTGTAAAAGTGTTACGATGAAATCATCCGCACGCATAAGTAATATATCCCTTTTATCTGTTTTATGCAATAAATTTTGGAAAGAAGTGACCGGTATCTCATGGATAACACCAATCTGCGGCTGCTCTTCGTGCTAACCGACCTCATCGCACCGCTGGCCGTCGGCTATTACCTGCATCAGCGCAGCCTCGTTTCGGGAGAAGCCATCAACAAACTCATCCGCTTCAATGTCATCTGCATCTACACCGTACTCTCTGTGCTGAGTTTCTGGGTCCTGCCGATTTCCTGGAGTCTCGTAATCGTCCCGATTTTTGGCTTTCTGCTGATTCTTCTGCCTGGCGCGATTGGCACGGCACTCTTCATCCGCAAATTTCCGAGCTGGCTTGACCGGGGCTCCTATATCGCGAGTGCCATGCTCGCCAATATCGGCACGCTCGGCGGCGTCTGTGCCTTCATCCTTTACGATGAGCAGGGCTTCGCCTACACACAGATCATCGGCACCTGCCAGAACATCCTGCTCGTGCTCGTCATTTTCCCGATGGCTCAGTACTGCTATATGAAACACACCCATGCCATCCGCAAGACGAACCGGCTGCGCAGTTTCTGCGATATGTTCTTCTCCTGGAATCAGCTGAGCCTCGTGGGCATGGCCGCAGGCCTTTTGCTGAATGCCTTTGGCATAGAGCGTCCTGCTGTGCTCGCACCGGTCTTTCAGGGACTCGTCCACATCGCCGCGTGGATTGCCATGCTGCCCGTCGGCTTCCTCATCGATTTTCATCAGGTCCGCCGCTACGCCAAAAGGGTTCGCTCACTGACGCTTCTGCGCTTCGTGATCACGCCGGTGATTTTCGGTATCCTCATTCACTTCTTTGTCAGCGACCCAGTCGTACAGGGAACACTTTTAATCTCCGCGTTCTGTCCGACGGCCATCAACGCCGTACTGACCTCGAGACTTTATCATCTCACAACGGACCTTGCCGTCTCTTCGTTTGTCATCACGACAGGGGCCTTCCTGCCCATCATCTTCCCGGCGCTTTTCTTCTTCCTGCGCTAAAAATATATCGCGCTGCATTCGCGTGAAAAAGCCATCTCCCACAAACATTCATGGGAGATGGCTTTTTTACATCATGATTTTGACTCGTACCAGCTGTCAGTCCGCGTCAATGCTTTCCTGCGCGTTTTTTCTGCGTCTGTAGCGGATGTAGAGCACACCGATGACAACAGCAGCGACGGCGACAAAGACGATGCTGGCCTCATGACCAATCTGCGTGAGGATTTTCCAGCTTTCGCCGAGCATCATGCCGGCATAGAGAATCAGAGCCGTCCAGGGCAGTGCACCGGCAAACGTCAGCAGCAGGAATTTCTTCATATCGACATGGGCAAAACCAGCCGGCAGCGAAATGAACGTGCGCACGACCGGCAGCATACGGCTGAAGAATACAGCCTTGAGGCCGTATTTGTCGAACCAGTTCTGCGCGACATCGACATGTGACTTCTTGATAAAGAAATAATGGCCATAGCGGTCAACGAACGTGCGGCCGCCGTAGTGACCGACGAGATAAGCAAAAATCGAGCCCGCCATACCGCCGATCATACCGGCTGTCAGAGCCCCCGTAAAAGTCAGCTGGTCGGAAAAAATCAGATAACCTGCAAAGCCGAGGATGAGTTCACTTGGAATTGGAATGCAGGCATTTTCCGCTGCCATCAGGATCGCAATGGCGAAATAGCCCCAAGAAGCAATGAATTCCAAGAACATCGTCGAAAACTGTTCCATACTTGCAAGTCTTCCTTTCTAATCTGCTAGAATACGAAAAATCGTTTACAAAAGCATGGCCTGTGACCATGCTTCTTACTAACCCTCATTATACAACACAATCTGGAAAATTCAAGGAAAAGTATGAGGAAGACTCTCAAGAAAATGCGGCTTCGAGCAGGCCGGCACAGCCGAAAAACAGGAAGATCCCGGCCGAAAGATAGCGCATTTTCTGTGCCGGCAATTTGCGATGCAGCAGAGTCCCCGCAATAATGCCGAGACTATCCGCGATCACCATGCCGATGACAGCGCCGAGCAGGACGAGAAGCCAGGAATTGTACTGCGCCGCCATTGTCATGGCAGCAAACTGCGTCTTGTCGCCCATCTCACCGACGATAAACGTCATGGCCACAGTCAGGAGCGGGCCAAAGCGCGAGGGCTTCGTCTGCTCTTCCTCTTCTTCCTCATCATCGCCGCGCAGCGTCCAGACGCCAAAACCGATGAAGAGGCACGAGGCAATGACCGTCATGAGATGCACGGGAATAATCTCCCCTGCCAGCGAACCCACGGCCACGGCCAGCGAATGCACGACAAAAATACCCAATGTCATGCCAAAGAACACGGACTTCCAGTTGTACTTGACCGCAAAGGCCATGACAATAAGCTGAGTCTTGTCGCCAAGCTCTGCCAGGAAAACAACAAGAAATGATGCCCAAAAAGCTTCCATAATAGAATAATGCTCTCCTATATACAAATTCATATACGAAAAAAGCCCGCGAAGCGGGCATAATCTCAAATGGTGCCTCAGAGCGGAATCGAACCACTGACACGGGGATTTTCAGTCCCCTGCTCTACCGACTGAGCTACCGAGGCAAGATGGCGACCCGAATGGGACTTGAACCCATGACCTCCGCCGTGACAGGGCGGCATTCTAACCAACTAAACTACCGGGCCATAAAACAATAATTGGTGGCTCACCCGGGATTCGAACCCGGGACACCCTGATTAAAAGTCAGGTGCTCTGCCAACTGAGCTAGTGAACCAAAACGTGAGCATCAAATTCACTGCTGCAATTAAAGTATGTATTCTGGTGTATCACTCACAGGATATTATTATACAGATACTCAGGCACTCTGTCAAGGAAAATCCGAAAACTTTTTTAAGAAAAATAAAAAATAACAAGAATTCCTTCGTACGTGCGTACGCGCAGTCCTGACACGAAAAAAGCCCCGCCGCAGCGGAGCCCTTGCTTAACCGGCAACTTCCTATCCTCCCAGTCCGTCTCCAGAC
>NZ_JBJEXT010000062.1:0-5142 GCF_051886055.1 Mitsuokella apri
GGGGGAATGTTTTTCGCCTGCAGGAGCGCAGTGACTGCCCGAAGGGCTTGGCTCCGAGGCAAATCCTGCTAAATCCGGCGATGTCAAAGCGCCGCGGCAGGCGGCGAAACGGCTAAGTAAGAACAGCCCCAATTGGAGCCAATTTAACGGAGCGACGAAGCCGAAAAACATTTCCCCGGCCCCTTGCCAACGCCCCGCTCATCTGCACTCTCCCCTGCCCCGCGTACTAAAACTTATTTTGCCAGTCTCTCAAGTGCGCGGTGTGCAATATCGTTGCGGTGGAACGCACCTTCGAACGAAATCGCGTTGACGCCTTTGTAGGCTTTATCGACTGCACTGCGCACGTCGTCGGCCTTGGCGACTACACCGAGTACGCGGCCGCCGTTGGTGACGATTTTGCCGTCTTTTTCGGCCGTGCCGGCATGGAAGACGAGTGTGCCTGCGGCTTTTGCCTTTTCCAGGCCGTCGATGACGAAGCCCTTTTTGTAGGACTTTGGATAGCCGCCCGAGGCGATGACAACGCAGACGGCAGCGCCGTTGCTCCATTTGATATCCTCATCCGCGAGCGTGCCGTCGGCGCAGGCAAGCATGATGTCGACGAGGTCGCTTTCAAGGAGAGGCAGGACGACCTGCGTCTCCGGGTCGCCGAAGCGTGCGTTGAATTCGACGACTTTCGGGCCCTCTTTCGTGATCATGAGGCCGGCGTAGAGACAGCCCTTGTACGGACGGCCCTCTTTGGCCATGGCAGCGATCGTCGGTTTCAGGATGCGCTCGGTCGCGGTCTTGACCATGTCCGGCGTCATCACCGGTGCCGGTGCGTACGTGCCCATGCCGCCCGTGTTCGGGCCCTTGTCGCCGTCATAGGCGCGCTTGTGGTCCTGCGAGCTGACCATCGGATAGATGGTCTTGCCATCGGTGAAAGCGAGCAGCGAGGCTTCCTCGCCGTCCATGAATTCCTCGATGACGACGCGGCTGCCGGCCGTGCCGAAGGCGGCGTCGTCCATGATCTCGTGGATGGCATCGAGGGCTTCGTCCATCGTCATGGCGACGATGACGCCCTTGCCGGCCGCGAGGCCGTCGGCTTTGATGACGATCGGAGCGCCTTCTTTTTTAACGTACTCACGCGCTTCGTCAGCATCCGTGAAGACTTCGTATTTGGCCGTCGGGATGCCGTATTGTTTCATGAGGTTCTTCGAGAAGGATTTCGAGCCCTCGATTTCAGCCGCGAGCTTCGTCGGGCCAAAAGCCTTGATGCCGGCCGCGTTCATCGCATCGACGACACCGTTCGTGAGTGGCACCTCAGGACCGACGACGACAAGGTCAATGGCTTTGTCTTGCGCAAGCTTTACGAGAGCGTCGTTGTCCGTGATGGAGACGCCTTCGATGCACTCGGCGATGTCCTTCATGCCCGGATTGCCCGGTACGGCGTAGAGTTTCGTGGCCTTCGGCGACTGTGCGAGCTTCCATGCGAGCGTGTGCTCACGTCCGCCCGAACCGATTACTAAAATATTCATACTAGTCCCTCCACAAAAACAGCCCTCTCCCAAAGGCAGACCGTACTTAGACTGTACCTTTGGGGGAAGGCTCTTATTTTTTTTTATTTCTTGAGCTGCTCGGCGAGATAATCCTTGATCATCGTGTCGTAAGCGGCCGTGTGCGCAAAGGCTTCCTGGGCAAGTTCCATGCGCGTGCGGTCGTCAACGCAGCCGTTCTTCTTGACCTGCTCGGCGATTTCGTCGTAGCGGGCCGGATTCGTGATGACCGTGACGAACTTGAAGTTCTTCGCAGCGGCGCGGACCATGGCCGGACCGCCGATGTCGATGTTCTCGATGGCCTCAGCGAGCGTGACGTTCGGCTTGGCAATCGTCTCTTTGAACGGATAGAGGTTGACCGCCACGAGGTCGATGCCCGTGATGTGGTGCTCTTCCATCTCTTTGACGTGTTCCGGATTGTCGCGGACGGCGAGGATGCCGCCGTGGATGTACGGGTTCAGCGTCTTGACGCGGCCGTCCATGATTTCCGGGAAGCCCGTGACGTCGCTGACATACGTAACAGGGATACCGGCTTCCTTGATGGCCTTCATCGTGCCGCCCGTCGAAACGATCTCGACGCCGGCTTCGTGGAGTTTCTTGGCGAATTCGACAACACCCGTTTTATTCGATACGCTGATAAGCGCGCGTTTGATCTGCATGATTGTTCCTCTCTGTTTCTCTAAAATGAGCGGCAAAGCCGTTATTTGCGGATGCGGACATGGCGTCCGTCTACCTCGAGCCTGCCTTCGCAGTAAAGCTGAATGGCCTTCGGGTAGATGATGTGCTCTTTTTCGAGCACGCGGGCACCGAGCGTTTCTTCCGTGTCGTCATCGAGCACGGGCACAGCTGCCTGCAGGATGATTGGGCCGCTGTCCGTGCCTTCATCGACGAAGTGGACCGTGCAGCCGCTGACTTTGACGCCATAGGCGAGCACGTCGCGGTGTGCATGGGCACCGGGGAAGCTCGGCAGCAGGGCCGGATGAATGTTCATGATGCGGCCTGCGAAGTGGCGCACGAAGTACGGCGTCAGGATGCGCATAAAGCCTGCGAGCACGACGAGCGTGACACCGGCTTCGTCGAGGGCCTTGACGAGGGCTTCCTCAAACGGCTGACGGCCGTCGAACTTCTTGCGGTCGATGCAGACGGCCTTGATGCCGGCTTTTTCGGCACGCGTGAGTGCGTAGGCATCGGGCTTGTCCGCGAGCACGATGGCAATCTCCGCGGAGACTTCGCCGCGGCCGATGGCATCGATGATGGACTGCAGGTCCGTGCCGCGTCCCGAGCAGAGGACGCCGAGAATTTCCTTATGCATTGAACACGCCGCCTTTGATCGTTACATCGTGGTTGCCGCGGACGACACGGCCGATCTCATAGACCGTCTCGTTTTCGCTCTTAAGATACTGCTTGATTTTCTCCGCTTCTTCCGGGCTGGCCATAATGACCATGCCGATGCCCATGTTGAACGTGCGGTACATCTCGTGCCAGTCGACATTGCCCCACTGCTGCAGGAGCTTGAAGATCGCCGGCATCTGCCAGACGGAGCTGTCAATCTCTACGGCCATATCCTCAGGCAGAGCGCGCGGAATATTGTCGTAGAAGCCGCCGCCCGTGATGTGGACCATGCCGTGGATGTCGAATTTCTCGATGAGCGGCAGGCAAGTCTTCGGATAGAGGCGCGTCGGCGTCAGGAGCTCCTCGCCAATCGTTTTGCCGAGTTCGTCGATGTACTCGTCGCCCTTGAAGCCCTTGTGCTCAAAGACGATTTTGCGCACGAGCGAGTAGCCGTTGGAGTGAACGCCCGAAGACGGCAGGCCGAGAAGCACATCGCCTTCCTTGACGCGCTCGCTCGTGATGACCTTCGACTTCTCGACGACACCGACGGCAAAGCCCGCGATATCGTACTCGCCGACCGGGTAGAAACCGCTCATTTCAGCCGTTTCGCCGCCGATCAGCGCACAGCCCGACTCCTTGCAGGCACCCGCAACCCCCTTGACGACGGAAGCAACCTGCTCCGGGTCGAGTTTGCCGACTGCGAGGTAGTCGAGGAAAAAGAGCGGCTCGGCACCCTGTACGAGGATGTCGTTGACGCACATGGCGACGGCGTCCTGGCCGATGGTGTCGTGCTTGTTGAGCATGAACGCCAGGCGCAGCTTCGTGCCGACGCCGTCCGTGCCCGAAACGAGGACCGGTTCCTTGTATTTGCCGGAATTCAGCGCAAAGAGACCGCCGAAGCCGCCGAGGTCGCCGAGGACCTCCGGACGATACGTCGCCTTGACGCTGTCCTTGATGAGTTTGACGGAGTAGTTGCCAGCGTCGATATCGACACCGGAATCTTTATAGGTAAGTCGTTCTGCCATTTTTTGTTTCTGGTTCCTTTCCTATTTACATGTACAACGGCCAAAATTTCAGCACTTCTTGCGCTGCTCGAAAACGTACTTGCTGTCGCCGGCCGGTTTTGCTCCGTCCTTGATTGGGTAGGAGCTGTTGAAGCAGGCGTAGCACATATCATCGGCATTGAGGTGCGGCACGCTCTTCTTGAGGCCTTCGATGCTCAGGAAGTGCAGGGAGTCCGCGCCGATGAACTGACGAATCTCCTCGACGGACTTCGTCGCGGCGATGAGTTCCTTGCGGACGCTCGTGTCGATGCCGTAGAAGCACGGATAGCCGATTGGGGGGCTGCTGATGCAGACGTGGACGGCCTTTGCGCCGGCATTTCTAAGCATGCGGACAATCTTGCCGCTCGTCGTGCCGCGCACGATGGAATCGTCGACCATGATGACCGACTTGCCCTCTACAGCGGAGCGAATCGCGTTGAGTTTGAGCTTGACGGCCGTGTCGCGCTTTTTCTGCGTCGGCTGGATGAACGTACGGCCGATGTAGCGGTTTTTAATCAGGCCTTCGACGAACGGAATGCCGGCTTCATAGGCAAAGCCCGTGGCTGCCGTCGTGCCGGAGTCCGGTACCGAAATGACGATATCGCCCTTAAAGCCCGACTCGCGCGCGAGCTCGCGGCCCATGAGGAAGCGTGCTTCGTGGACGCTCTGGCCGTCGATGACGGAATCCGGACGCGCAAAGTAGATGTACTCGAAGATGCAGCCGGCCTTTTTCTCTTCCGTGGCGAACGGATACGACTTCAGGCCGTTCTCGTCGATGACGACCATTTCACCCGGTTTTACGTCGCGCACGAATTCCGCGCCGACGACGTCGAGGCCGCAGGTCTCGGACGAGAGAATCCAGCTGCCCTCCTCTGTCTTGCCGATGCAGAGCGGACGGAAGCCCTGAGGGTCGCGCGCACCGATGAGCTTGTCCTCGGTCATGATGGTCAGGCAGTAGCAGCCCTTGACCTGCTTGAGGCTCTCGATGATGCGGTCCTCGATGGTCTCCTTGTGGGAGCGCGCAATGAGGTTCACGATGACCTCCGAGTCGATGGACGTCTGGAAAATCGTGCCCTGCTGCTCGAGGTGGTGGCGGATTTCCGCGGCGTTCGTCAGATTGCCGTTATGTGCGAGCGCAATCTTGCCGCCCGCGTAGTTGACGAGCAGAGGCTGCGTGTTCGCGAGCAGGCTCGAGCCCGTCGTCGAATAGCGCACATGGCCGACGGCGATGCACT
>NZ_JBJEXT010000063.1:0-24727 GCF_051886055.1 Mitsuokella apri
AGAGGCCGAAAGTACTTGTCTGGAGACGGGCTGGGAGGATAGGAAATTGCCGGTTTTATGGCGGCTTTGGTGAAGCGGTTAACACACTGGATTGTGGCTCCAGCATGCGTGGGTTCGATCCCCACAAGTCGCCCCATTTTTATAGGGGTATAGCTCAACTGGTAGAGCAACGGTCTCCAAAACCGTAGGTTGTGAGTTCAAGTCTTACTGCCCCTGCCATTTTATTGGAGTGGTACTCAAGAGGCTGAAGAGGACGGTTTGCTAAATCGTTAGGCTGGGTAACTGGTGCGGAGGTTCGAATCCTCTCCACTCCGCCACTTCGAATTGAAAGCTCTGACTTAGGTCAGAGCTTTTTTAGTGTCTTTGTTTCGTGCCGTTAAAAGAATAAAAATTGACATATGTCCTTTTTTTTGTTATCCTTGTACCGTATTCCATCGTCATAATGGCGATGGAAAGATTTTTTTGTGGTAGTTTCGTAGAAAAAGGGAGGTATTCATTTATGCAGGCACAAGCGAAACAGGGCTTCCTTGAGCGCTTCTTCAAGCTCAGCGAGAAGAATACAACGGTCAAGACGGAAATCCTTGCTGGTCTGACGACATTTATCGCACTTGCTTATATCATTTTTGTCAATCCGAATATCCTGTCGGAAGCTGGTATCCCGAAGGAAGCAGCGATTGCTTCGACCATCTGGATTGCAGCGCTTTCGACGATGGTCATGGGTGTGTTTGCCAACTATCCGGTAGCTCTGGCACCGGGCATGGGGCTCAATGCATTCTTTGCCTATTACGTTTGCGGTACGCTTGGTCTTCATTGGACCGTGGCTCTTGGTGCCGTGTTCTTCTCGGGCGTTCTCTTCCTGATTTTGACGGTCAGCCATGTGCGCCAGGCCATCATCAACGCTGTTCCGCAGAATCTGCGCGTGGCCATTGGCGTCGGTATCGGTCTCTTCATTGCCTTCATCGGTCTGAAGGGCACAGGCCTCATCATTCCGGATAAGGCAACGTTTATTGGTCTCGGCCATGTCACGCAGCCAACGACACTTCTGTCGCTTTTTGGTCTCGTACTCACGGGCGCGCTGATGGCACGCAAGGTACAGGGCTCCATCCTCATCGGCATCGTGGCAACGACGGTCCTGTCGATGGTACTTGGTTATTCTCCGGCTCCGCACGGTGTCGGTGATATCATCAGCACGACACTGCCGCATATGGGCGAGACGTTTGGCAAACTCGATATCGTCGGTGCCTGGAATTATGGTATTGTCTCCATTATCTTTACGTTCACCGTTGTCGAGCTCTTCGATAACATGGGCACGCTCATCGGCCTGACGTCTAAGGCTAAGCTGGTCAAACCGAATGGTGAGATTGAGAACCTCGACCGCGCCCTGACGACGGATGCTGTCGGCACCATCTGCTCTTCAATTTTTGGTACGTCGACGGTCACGAGCTATATCGAGAGCGCCGCAGGCATCGCAGCCGGCGGCAAAACGGGCCTCACGGCTGTGACGGTTTCCATCTGCTTCCTGATTGCGCTGCTCTTTGCACCGTTGGTTGGCCTCGTGCCGGGCTTTGCGACGGCCCCGCCGCTGATTCTCGTCGGCGCGCTGATGATGAGCGAGGTCGGCAAAATCAATTTTGTTGACTTTTCGGATGGTCTGCCGGCATTCCTGACCATCATCATGATGCCGCTCACGGGTTCCATTGCCAATGGTTTTGCCTTTGGCTTTGTCAGCTATGTCTTCATGAAGACGGCTGTCGGCAAATATAAGGAAGTCAGCTGGATCATGTGGCTGGTTTCCATTGCCTTTGTCATCAATCTTGTCATGAGATCGTAAGATTTATCGTGGGAGACCGGTATCTTTTTTCTTGACAAGCACAGGTCCCTATGATAATATTTCATATTGTAGACGCCTAAGGTGCGTCTTTCCCCAACCGCACAGTGAGGTTCAAAAGAAACGAGCAATCGTACCGTAGCTGGCGAGTAATCTTTCAGGGAGGTGTTTTCATGTACGCAATTATCAAAACTGGCGGCAAGCAGTATAAAGTCGCTGAAGGCGATGTCATCACGGTCGAGAAACTGGCCGCAGGCGAGGGCGAAGCAGTTGTCTTCGATCAGGTCCTGACGGTTGTGAACGACGCAGATGTTAAGATCGGTACGCCGGTCGTCGAAGGTGCCAAGGTAACGGGCAAAGTCGAGGCTCAGGGCAAAGATAAGAAGATCCTTGTTTTCAAGTACAAGGCTAAATCCAATTATCGCAAACGTCAGGGTCATCGTCAGCCGTTCACGAAGGTTGTCATCGAAAAGATCGAAGCTTAATCTCCGATGATTAAGGTCAAGATCTTTTATCAGCCAGACGGCAGGATATCCGGGTTCGATGTTTCCGGCCACAGCGGCACGGCAAATGCGGGCGAGGATATCGTCTGTGCTGGTGTTTCGTCCCTCACAGATACTGCATTTCTTGGAATAACCGAGTATCTGCATCGCGAGGTCAGGTATGACGCAGCGAGCGGGAAGCTCAAAATGGAACTCAAGGGCAGTCCGGACGAACAGACAGAATCGATTCTGCAGACTATGCTATTGGGACTCTCCGCCATTGCGGAGGCATATCCCAAGGCTGTACGTATCCTGAAATAGTGGAGGTGAATTCCATGTTTAAGTTTGAACTTCAGCGTTTCGCACATAAGAAGGGCGTCAGCTCCACGCGTAACGGCCGCGACAGTGAATCCAAGCGCCTTGGCGTCAAGGAGCATGCTGGCACGATCGTAACGGCTGGCAGCATCCTCGTTCGTCAGCGCGGCACGCATTTCCATCCGGGCCACAATGTTGGTATCGGCAAGGATGATACGCTGTTCGCAAAGGTTGCCGGCAAAGTCGCTATCGAGCGCAAAGGCCGCTATAACCGTCAGATCAGTGTTTACACGGCTGAAGAAGCTATGTAATGAAAAGATACCTGCGCATTCCTCAGGAAGGTGCAGGTATTATTTATATTATATGGAAGAAAACGGCGTTAAGTTGCGTTGTGATGGGTAGAAAGCCGGTATTGGGTATCACAATGCCGGCTTTTTATGCATCATAACAGGAATGCAGCGCAGGTCCGTTGAAATAAGAAAAGAATCCAGAAGGAAAAAGGAGGCTATCATGCAGTTTATTGACAGAACACGTGTCATTGTCAAAGCCGGTGACGGCGGCCATGGCAAATCGGCGTTCCGCCGTGAAAAATTCATCCCAAAGGGCGGTCCGTCTGGCGGCGATGGCGGCCGCGGCGGCGATATTATTTTTGTCGTTGACCAGAATATGAATACATTGCTCGACTTCCGCTATCATCGCAAATTCAAGGCGGAGAACGGCGAGAACGGCGATATCAAGAACCAGTACGGCAAGAATGCGCCGGCCTGCTACGTCAAAGTGCCGGCTGGCACGATTGTCAAGGACGAGGATACGGGCGAAGTGCTTGCCGACCTCACGGAAATAGGTCAGGAGGCTGTGATCTGCAAGGGCGGCCGCGGCGGCCGCGGCAATGCGAAATTCGCCAATGCCGCGAACCGTGCCCCGACGTTTGCCGAATTCGGCGAGCCGGGCGAGGCGCGCAATCTGATCCTCGAGCTTAAGCTGCTCGCCGATGTTGGCCTGGTCGGCTATCCGTCGGTCGGCAAGTCGAGTCTCGTCGCGAGTGTCAGTGCGGCGCGTCCGGAGATTGCGGAGTATCACTTTACGACGATTACACCGGTCCTCGGCGTGGTCAAGACGGATTACGAGAAGAGCTTTGTCATGGCGGATATCCCAGGCCTCATTGAAGGGGCAGCTGACGGTGTCGGCCTCGGTCATGACTTCCTGCGTCACGTTGAACGCACGAAGCTCATTCTGCATATCGTCGATGCTTCCGGCATTGAGGGACGCGACCCTGTCGATGATTTTTATAAGATCAATGCAGAGCTCAAGAAGTACAGCGAGAAAATCGCGCGCCGCACGCAGATTCTTGTCGCCAATAAAATCGACCTGCCGCAGGCACAGGAAAACCTGCCGCGGCTCAAAGCTCTGGCCGAAAAGGAGGGCTTGAAATTCTTTGCTATCTCAGCAGCAACGCATGAGGGCGTCAAGGAATTGATTTCTTATATTGGCGAATGGCTCGACAATTATGTGGAAGAGCCGGAGCAGGAAGAAGAAGTCAAGGTCTATGATGAAACGGCTGAGGACCCGGAGAAGGTTACGATTACGCGCAATGATGCCGGCGACTTCATCGTGCATGGCAAGGCCATTGAAAAACTCGTCATCATGACGAATTTCAACAATGATGAGGCCGTACGCCGCTTCCAGTACATCTGGCGCATCAAGGGCATTGATGAAAAGCTCAGGGAGCGCGGCATCAAGGAAGGTCAGACCGTCCGCATCGGCGAGATGGAATTTGAGTACCGTGAGTAATTTCAAGCGATAAAATGCATTTTAATGATGTAAAATCGTACTTTTATGTTTATATATTTAGAAAGCAACGGAGGAATAGTAATTGATCCGCAATTCGTTAACAGGAAAACAGAAGAGCTTCCTGCGCTCCATGGGCATGAAACTCGAGCCCGTCGTACAGATTGGCAAGGAAGGCGTGACGCCAACGGTTGTGCAGGCTGCGCGTGAGGCCATCAAGAAGCGCGAGCTCATCAAAATTCGCGTGCTGCAGAACTGCATGGAGCTGCCGGCCGATGCCATTGCCATGGTCGCCGAGCGCTCCGATGCCAATCTCGTACAGGTCATCGGCCGCAACGGGCTGCTTTTCAAGCGCAATTTCGAGAAACCGAAAATCGAACTGCCGTAAAGGGGAGAGAGTATGGATGCACGTCAAAGACTCAAAGAAGCCAAACGCATTGTCGTAAAAGTCGGGACGAGCACGCTGGCACATGATACGGGCAAGCTGAACCTCTACCGCATTGACCATCTGCTGCGCGAGCTTGCCGACCTCATCAACGGGGGCCGCGAAATCATTTTGGTTTCCTCCGGTGCGATTGCAGCAGGGCTTGGCAAGCTGGGCCTTGCGAAAAAGCCGGATTCCATACCGGAGAAACAGGCTGTGGCGGCGATTGGTCAGGGCGTGCTCATGCATATCTACGAAAAATTCTTTGCAGAGTACGGCAAGACCATTGGGCAGGTTTTGCTGACCAAAGAAAATGCTGTGCGCCACAATCAGTACAGCCATTCGCGCGATGCCCTGCTTGCCCTGCTCGCGATGGGGGCCGTCCCTGTTATCAATGAAAACGATGCGGTAGCCGTGGATGAAATTAAGATTGGCGACAATGACAATCTTTCAGCCATGGTCGCGACGCTTGTCGATGCCGATGCCCTGATCATTCTGTCGGATATTGATGGCCTCTACACGGCCAATCCGGCGACGCATCCGGAAGCCAAATTGATTGACACGATTCCGGAAATCACGCCTGACGTCATCGAAATGGCCGGCGGCGCCGGTTCCTCGCTCGGTACGGGCGGCATGGCCACGAAGCTGCAGGCTGCACAGATTGCCATGAGCGCCGGTGTCAACATGGTCATTGCGTCGGGCAGTCAGGAAGGGCTGCTGCGCCGCATCTTAAATGGTGAAAAAGTCGGCACGGTTTTCCCTGCACGCGAATCACATTTGCGCGTGCGCAAGAGCTGGCTGGCCTTTGGCAAAAGGCTGCAGGGAGAACTGGTCGTTGATGCGGGGTGTGTCAAAGCGCTTGAAAGCGGTTCAAGCCTGCTGGCTGCCGGCATTTTGGAACTCGACGGTGAATTCAAGGCCGGCAGTACGGTGCGCGTGCTCGCGGAAGACAATCGTGAGATTGCGCGCGGCATTGTCAATTACGATTCGCAGGATCTTCAGCGGCTCATCGGCCACAGGACGGAAGATTTTGCCAAACTCGTTGCAGGTGCTGCCTATGACGAGGTCATTCATCGGGACAATATGGTCCTGATGGTCTGAGGGGAGAATATAATGATGGATATTCAGGCAGAGATGAAAAAGAAGGCAGAGGCTGCGAAAAAAGCAGCGGCAAAACTTGCCCTGCTTTCGACGGATGTCAAGAATAAAGCGCTCTTGGCAATGGCGGATGCCCTTGAAAAACGCAGTGAGGTCATTTTGCAGGCCAATGCGCTGGACCTTGAGGATGCCCGCCAGAAAAAAGTCAAACGGTCATACCTTGACCGCCTGATGCTCGATGAAGGCCGTATTGCAGGTATGGCGGAGGGGCTGCGCCAGACGGCAGCCCTGCCGGATCCTGTGGCAACGGGGGATTATTCGACCGTACGCCCCAATGGCCTTGAGATTCGCCGCGTGCGTGTGCCGCTCGGCGTCATTGGCATTATTTATGAAGCGCGTCCAAACGTCACGGCCGATGCCGCTGCCCTCTGTCTCAAGGCAGGCAATGCCGTCATTCTGCGCGGCGGTTCTGAGGCGATCCGCTCGAATACGGCCATCAGCTCTCTTTTGGCCAAGGCTGCCTATAAGGCCGGTATTCCGGAGGGCGCGATTCAGTTTGTGGACTTCACGGACCGCGAGGCCGTCGATGCCATGATGCATCTGCGCGGCTGCCTCGATGTCATTATCCCGCGCGGCGGTGCAGGTCTTATCAAGCACGTTACAGAAAATTCCTCGGTACCGGTCATTGAAACGGGCACCGGTGTCTGCCATACCTTTGTCGATGCCTCGGCCGATCAGGATATGGCTATTTCCATCGCCGTCAATGCCAAGGCCAGCCGCTGCTCGGTCTGCAATGCCATGGAGACCCTGCTCGTCCATCAGGACATTGCCGCGGAGTTCCTGCCAAAACTTATGCAGGCCATGACGGCAAAACATGTCGTACTGCGCGGCTGCGAGAGAGCGCGTGCCATCTGCCCTGAGATGGAAGAAGCGACGGAAGAAGACTGGTCCACGGAATACGGCGATCTGATCCTTTCGGTGCGCGTGGTCGATGACCTCGATATGGCCATTGCCCATATCAACCGCTACAATACGGGGCATTCGGAAGCGATTGTCACCAAGGATATCATCAATGCACACCGTTTCCAGCGTGAAGTCGATGCAGCGGCTGTCTATATCAATGCTTCCACGCGTTTTACGGATGGTTTTGAATTCGGCTTTGGTGCAGAAATCGGCATCAGCACGCAGAAACTCCATGCGCGCGGACCGATGGGACTCATGGCTCTGACGAGTACGAAATATTTGATTTACGGCGAAGGACAGATTCGCGAATGAGAATGATAAGGGGATACTGGCAGACCATGCGCGCGTATCTGGCGACGCCCAAAGGGGCTTTTGATGCGCGGGATTACGGCAGAGCCCTGCTTTATATGGCAGTGAGCAGCATGGGAGCAGTCTTTTTCTTGAAACTGACTTTAGGGGAGTGAGGAATATGTCAGTCTGCCGTTTTGGTATTATGGGCGGGACGTTTGATCCCATCCATAACGGCCATCTGCTGACAGCAGAATTTGTCCGGGATGCTTATGCACTCGACAAAATCATGTTTATTCCGGCTGCCCGCTCTCCCTTCAAACTCGACAAGAAGGTAGCCACAGCTGAGCATCGCCTGCAAATGACGCGTTTGGCTGTGGCGGATAATCCGTATTTTGAGGCTTCGGATATCGAAATGCGCCGCGAGGGTGTATCGTATACTGCGGATACGATACAAGAACTGCATCAAAGATTTGGCGAAGCAGCAGAGCTCTATTTCATTACGGGAGCGGATGCCATCAATGATTTGCCAGCCTGGCATGAGCCTCAAAAACTTTTAAGCAGCTGTCATTTCATCGCTGCAACTCGTCAGGGAACGGAACTTGATTTAAAACGTTTGCGCGCTTTCTTTGGTCCGCTCTGTGATGAGCATATCCATCAATTGACGACGCCGGAACTTGAGATTTCATCTACGAACATTCGCGAACGGATACGGGACGGGCATTCCATCCGCTATATGGTGCCGAAACCTGTAGAAGAATATATCAGAAAAGAAGGGCTGTATCGATGAGTTTTGCAATGAGCTTGGAACAAATGAAGAAAGAGCTGAAAGACCGGCTTAAGCCAAGCCGCTTCCGCCATTCGCTTGGTGTCGAGGAAACGGCAGTCTTTTTGGCCGGACGCTTTGGTGTCGATGAGGAAAAAGCCCGTGTTGCCGGTCTTTTGCACGACTGCGCACGTGAATTCCGCAATGAGGATATGATTCAGGAAGCGGAAAAACGTGGCATTGCGATTGGCGAAGTAGAGCGGTCGATGCCTCTTTTGCTGCATGCCAACATTGGAGCCGAACGTGTGAAAGAGATTTACGGTGTTGAAGACGCTGCCGTTTCGCAGGCGATTGCCCGTCATACAGTCGGCGGTCCTGCGATGACGAAACTCGATAAAATCATTTGGTATGCAGATATGATTGAGCCGGGCCGTGATTTTCCGGGAGTCGGAGAGCTTCGTGAACTGGCAAAAAAAGCATCCCTCGATGAAATGATGCTGGCCGGACTCAGCCATTCGATTATTTTTGTTGTCCAAAAGGGACATCTCATTCATCCTGCAACTGTGCTGGCCCGCAATGAGATTCTGCTGAAGAGCATGAAGGCTGAAAAGGGTAAGAAGGAAGACTGATGGCGAGAAGGCAGGAAGACAATGTGACGCGCCGTCACATTGAACAGAAAAAAAAGGCCTTGGCGCGGATGCGGCGGCGCCGTTTCCTGCGGCGCATGCTGGCTCTGATCATTTGTACGGTGTTTTTGCTGCTGGCGGCGGGCGGCGTGTATGCGCTGATTCGAGGCGTGGAGTATGTCACGCAGGAATACCATGAAATGTATACGGGATATACAGAACGCCGCGCGTCCTGGCAGGGGGATGTCAATCCAAGCTTTGATGGCTATACGAATATCCTCGTCATGGGGCTTGACGACGGGGCTGACCAGACGAATACAGAGGGGGCTAAGGCCGATACGATCTTAGTGCTGAGCCTGGATAATCAGTCCGGCAAAGTGCGGTTCATCACGATTCCGGGAGATACCTGGGTCAATCCGCCGGGAACTACGAAATTCATGCGCATGAGTTCGGTCTACACGACAGGCGGTGCGCCGTTAATGGTCCGCGAAGTCAATCAGCTCCTCGACATCCCGATTCACCAGTATGTGGCTTTGGATCTCAAGGCCTTTTCCGAACTCATCGATGCGTTGGGCGGTATTGATATCTATGTGGAAAGCGATATGGATTATGAAGACCCTGAAGCCAATCTCAATATTCATTTGAAAAAGGGATATCAGCATCTTGATGGCAATCAGGCTCAGCAGTATCTTCGCTACCGCAGTCCGGAACTTGGGGATGTCGGCCGTGAACAGAGGCAGCAGCGTTTTGTCAAGGCCCTTTATCAGCAGGTGCTGCGGCTGGAGACGGTGCCCAAACTGCCGGTCATTGCCGAGATTTTCCGCAAGCATGTCAAGACCAGTGCAGAAATCTTTGATTCAGCACATCTTGCCAATGTACTGCGCCATCTTTCGAGCGACCAGCCGGAGGGCGTAATCCTTCAGGGAGCGCCTACTTTGGGGGATGATACCATTTGGATGCCGGACTACAATGGCATCCGTCATCAGATGAAGGAACTTTTCCCGGAAGCGGATCCTTCAGGGAATGGGCAGTAGAATGAATGGAACTATAAAAGAAATCATAAGATCAGAACCTGACCGCTCGGTGCAGTGCTGCATTTTGATAGGGGTTGGGGACAGGAGGTAAAAATATGACAGAACAGGAAATGTGCAAAACAATCTGCAAGGCAGCCAGCGATAAAAAGGCACGCGACATTGTGACGATGGATATGCAGGGACTCATGATCTCGGCAGATTATTTTGTCATTTGCTCCGCCAACACGGCTACGCAGGTGCGTGCCATTGCGGATAATATTGAAGAAGAGCTCGCGAAAGAGGGCGTGGCCTTCAATCATAAGGAAGGATACCGCGAAGGTGAATGGGTGCTTCTGGATTTCGGCGATGTGGTTGCGCACATCTTCCGTCAGGAAGCGCGTGAATATTATGCACTTGAGCAGCTCTGGGGCGACGCGAAACTCACGGCTTACGAAGAATGAGTCAGATGGGGAGCAAAGCTATGAACGATAAGACGGAAATGTCTAAGCCGGTGCAGGCGGCAGATGGGCAGCAGCCCGCCGCACGCCAGAAAAGAAAATTTGGCCCGAGCACGGTAGCAAGACTGCAGGTCGCGCGTGTCAATGAGATGGGCGCCTTCCTCGATGCCCAGACAGGTAATACGTCAGATGATATTCTGCTGCACAAAACGCAGCAGACGCATCCGGTGGCAGTTGGCGATTTTGTCGATGTTTTTCTTTACCTGGACCCGAAGCGCCGCCTGACTGCCAGCATGCGCGTGCCAAAGATGAAGGAAGGACAGATTGCCCGTCTGCGCGTCATCAATGTCAGCCGCGACGGCGCCTTCCTCGATGTCGGTGCGGAGCGCGGTATTTTCATGCCGTATGCCGGCATGCGCGGCCGTCCGCAGGTCGGCGAGGTCGTCTGGGCCAAGCTTTACACCGATAAATCGGGACGTCTGGCCGTGACCATGGAAGTAGAGGACGAAATGCGCCGTGCCTCAAAACCTGCGACCCATGTCAAGGTCGGGCAGATGGTCACGGGCGCAATTTATAACTATACGGATGCCGGTGCCTTTTTGTTTTCCAATGAACGTTACATCGTCTTTATCGCGAATAAAGAGATGAAGGATAACGAGCGCCCGCGTGTCGGTCAGGTTGTGACAGCCCGCGTGACATTCGTGCGTCCGGACGGCAGGCTCAATGCTTCTCTGCGCGAAGCCAAAGAAAAAGCCCTTTTGACGGATTCGGAACGCATTCTGGCCCTCCTGGAAAGCCGCAAGGGACGCATGCCGTACAGCGATGAAACATCGCCTGAGGTCATCCGCGACAAATTCCAGATCAGCAAGGCTGCTTTCAAGCGGGCCCTCGGCCATTTGATGAAGGAAGGGCGTATTCGGGAAGCGGACGGCTGGACCTATCTTTTGAACGATGAGGGGCAGGCCGCGCTGCAGAAGCCTGAAGAAACAGAATGACAGGCGTTCTGACTTATGGTGCGGCGCGGTTTTTGTCCGTGCCTTCGGAGGGACTTTCATGAGACGTTATACAACACTTCTTTTGACGGCGTTCCTGCTGCTGGCCATCGTCATTGCCGGTTCTGCCTACCTTGCTGGTTCCGGCCATATTGACCATCGGACAAAAACACCGGAGCTCACTGTCCTGACGACCCTGCCGACAGAAGAAGCTGAAATCTTGTCTGATGCCTATGAAGAGAATTCCGGCGTGCGTGTCAATTTTGTACCGCTTTCCTCTGCTGAAGCCCTGGAACGTATGCAGGCACAGGCTGAAAATGCGCATCAGGCCAAGGCTGCGATGGTGCTGGCAGACTGGCAGACTTTGGGAAAAGCCTCGCAGAGCGGCTGTCTCGAACCTTATGTCTCTGAACGCGGCGATATGGTTCCTGAGGCTTTTCGTCAGCAGGATGGCTATTGGATGGGCGTATGGTATGATCCAGTCGTCTTTTGCATCAACCGCGATTATTTGAAAACTTTGCGCGCGGATATTCCGGATACATGGCAGGCACTTTCTGAGCAGGACGCGCGTATCGGCATTACGGATTTCATGGCAGCGGATGCTTCTGCAAATCTGTTTTATGCGATGACAGCGGAATTCGGTGAAGAAAAAACGATGGATATCTTTGAGAAGATTCATCCGCACGTCGTGCAGTATGCGCGGTATCTTTCCAATCCCGTGCGTCAGGCCGGTATGGGAGAAGTCGATATCTCGATTGCTGTGGAGAGTGAGACGCTCCGCTATATCCATGACGGCTATCCACTGCAGATCATCTATCCGACGGATGGCACGACTGCCTGGATTACGGGCACGGCCATTTTGCAGAATGATGGGGAGCGCGAGAAGGCCATGGCAAAGAATTTTGCCGACTGGCTGCTTTCGGACGAAGCACAGCTGGCCCTGCAGAGCCATAATTATTTTTTCGTGCCGACCAATCCGGGGACATTGGCGTATAAATCATTTGCTGGCAAAAATCTGGTCCTTTTCACACAGCTGCCGCAGTTTTCTGAGCAGCAGCGGCATGATTTACTCGATAAATGGGCCAGAGAAGTCCGGTTTAAATGATGCGTGAGCTTGAAATTTGAAATGAATTGCAGAGGATGCTGTCAGGCATCCTCATTTACATGAATCGTACAGGATAAGCGTATCATAGTATTATAGGAGGTATTTCCGTGAAAGCTGGTTTTATCAGTCTTGGCTGTTCCAAGAATCTAGTCGATACCGAGGTCATGCTCGGCATTCTCAAGGAGCATGGCATCGAGCTCACGGCCAATCCGGCCGAGGCCGATATCCTCATTGTCAACACCTGCGCTTTTATTCAGTCGGCGAAGGAAGAATCCATTACGACCATTCTCAATATGGCCGAATACAAGGAGAGCGGCCGCTGCCGCAGCCTGATTGTCGCAGGCTGCCTTGGCCAGCGCTACAAGCAGGAGCTCTTAGATGAGATTCCCGAGGCCGATGCCATCATCGGCACGGGGGCCTGGAGCCGCATCATGGAGGCCGTGGAAGAGACGCTGAAGGGGCATCGCGTGGTCATCGCAGGCAAGGATGAAGCCCTTTATGATGAGCATACGCCGCGCATCACGACAACGCCAGCATATACGGCTTATGTCAAGATTGCCGAAGGCTGCAACAACCGCTGTGCATTCTGTGCCATCCCGTACATCCGCGGTGATTACCGCAGCCGCCGCATTGAGGATATCTGCGATGAAATCCGCCATCTGACGGAAAACGGCGTGCGCGAAGTTGTGCTGATTGCACAGGATTCGACGGAATACGGCCGCGACCTTTACGGAACACCAAAACTTGCGGAGCTCCTGCGCGAAATCGTCAAGGTGCCAAAACTCAAATGGGTCCGCACGCTGTACAGCTATCCGAAGTATTTCAGCGACGAACTCATTGAGACGATTGCCAGCGAGCCGAAAATCTGCAAATATGTAGACCTGCCGCTGCAGCATGCCCATGATGCCGTACTGCGCAGCATGCGCCGTCCGGATACCCAGGAAGAAATGCGCACGCTCATCCACAAGCTGCGCGAACGCATCCCCGGTGTGACCATTCGTTCAACCTTCATTGTCGGCTTCCCCGGCGAAACGGATGCCCAGTATCAGACGCTGCGCAATTTCCTCGAAGAAATGCGCCTTGATAAAGTCGGTGTATTCACGTATTCGCGCGAAGAAGGCACGCCGGCTTATGATATGCCGAATCAGGTGCCGGAAGAAATCATGCAGGAGCGCTATCATGATCTCATGAGCCTGCAGTGCAAGATTTCCGAGCAGATCAATCAGTCTCTTGAAGGCAAGGAACTCGACGTGCTCATCGAGGGACGCGATGAAGAGCAGCCGAATATTGCGGTGGGACGTTCCTACCGCGAAGCACCGGAAGTCGATGGCCAGTTCTACGTGGAAAATGACCCCGACAGCAAACCCGGGGATATCGTGCGCGTGCGCGTTGTACAGGGCTTTACTTACGATGTCCTCGGTGAGCGCATTGACGGAAAGAAGGATTGAATCATGTCAGAACTTCTGGAAGAAAAGATAGGCAGGCTTCTTAGTGCGCAGAATTTGACGATTTCCTGTGCAGAATCCTGTACAGGGGGGCTTCTGACGAGCCGTCTGACGGATATTGCGGGCAGCTCAGCTTATGTTATGGGCTCGGTTGTTTCCTATACGAACTGCATCAAAGAAGCTTTGGTCGGTGTTCGTCATGAGACGCTGCTGGCTCATGGAGCAGTCTCAGAGGAAACGGCGCGTGAGATGGCAGAGGGCATTCGCCGTGCGATAAAAACGGACATTGGGATTGGCATTACGGGCATTGCCGGTCCGGGCGGCGGCACGAAGGAAAAACCGGTCGGACTCGTTTTCATCGCCGTTTCAGGTCCCTGGGGTACGATAGTCAAGGAAAATCATTTCCGCGGCACGCGCACAGAGGTCAAACGTCAGACGACGGATACGGCTCTCTCGATGGCCTGTGCTTATCTTGAAGAGCGGAAAGAAGAAAAGAGGTAACTTTATTATGCGTTTCTATTCTTATATGGCAGCAGCAGCCCTTGGTGCATCTTTGCTGCTGGCGCCGGCTGTGCCGGCCTTTGCGGCTGAACAGACTTCAGCTGAGAGCACACAGGCTCCTGTCGAAGTATCCCTTCCGTATACGTATACGAGTCAGCAGTATGGGTTTTCCATCCAGTGTCCTCAGAAACCGGTCGGTGTTATCCCAGCCAGCCTTCTTTATGAAGACCGCACGGGCGAGGTGCTGATTTTCGATAATGAAGAGTACAATATCAAATACGCGTGGGTTGTGCTGACGAATGCCTTTGATAACAAGAGCGTGCCGGATCTCAACAAACTCAAGCCGGCCGATGCGGAAAAGCTTCTTTCGGGCATTATGGGCAGCAATGGCTATGAGGGCATCATGCTCGTGAATCTCGATGCCAAGAATAAGGCCATCTACGCCGTGACGGCCAAAGAAGTCGAGGTCGATGAAGATGGCGACGGCAAAATTGACGGTGTGGCCAAGGCCGATACGCAGATGGCAGTAGCCTTCTTCCGCACGCCGAAGGGCAATCGCTATGGCGTAGAGCTTATCGATAATCCGGATTTGCGCGCAAGTTCCCTCGCTGCTTTCCAGAAGGGCATTACGACGCTCAAGGACGTTGACAAAAAACAGGTCAAGAACAGCAAAAATGCGAAGACCAGCAAAAATGCCAACAGCAGCAAAAAAGGCGATAAGAAAAAAACAAAATAAATTCATGCAGCAAAGGGCAGGCATCGTGCAAAACGATGCCTGCCCTTTTTGTTTGTTGAGATTTTCCTAAAAAATATTTTGAACAGCAAAAAAGCCAGCCCTTAAAGACTGGCTGAATATTCATATGGCAGGGGTAGCTGGACTCGAACCAACGCATGCGGGATTCAGAGACCCGTGCCTTACCAACTTGGCGATACCCCTGTGTCTTTCGACATTTATATATTATACGGATGAATCCTTTTTTTGTCAAGTATTCTCCTAAAAAAAATATTGCATAGTGTGGTTGTATTTTCTGAGACAGCAGAATCCCAATTTTCTATTGCTTTTTCACTTCTTGATTGCTATAATGAAATTAACAAATGAACCATTGTTCATATGTTTGTAAGGAGAGTGGAAATATGAATCCCAGACAAAAGAAAAATCTTATTCGCATTATAGCGACAGCGCTCCTCATGGTGCTGCTGGCCTATCTGCCGCTTTCTGGTATGAGGCGCTTTTTGGCATATCTTGTTCCTTACCTGATTGTGGGCGGCGATATCCTCGTCAAGGCAGGCAAGGGCATCTGGCGCCGTCAGCCGTTTGACGAGTGTCTGCTCATGGCTGTGGCGACGATTGGTGCCATGGCACTGGCGCTTTATGAAGACGGCGATTATACCGAGGGAATTGCCGTCATGCTCTTCTATCAGGTGGGCGAATGGTTCCAGTCGTATGCGGTCGGGCGCAGCCGCCGCAATATTTCGGAACTCATGGATATCCGTCCGGATTACGCAAATCTCGTAGGAGCGGATGAAAAGTGGCAAAGAGTTCAGCCGGACAGTGTGGCAGTTGGCTCGGTCATTCTCGTCAAGCCGGGAGAAAAAATCCCAATCGATGGCGTGATTGCCGAAGGTACTTCTACCCTGAATACCGTGGCACTCACGGGTGAAAGCCTGCCGCGCAAGGTGGGAAAGGGCGATGAAGTCATCAGCGGCTGCATCAATACGAGCGGTCTTTTGCATATCCGGACGACAAAGGCCTTTGCAGAATCAACAGCCTCTAAAATTTTGAGGCTCGTTGAGGAGGCAAGTTCCCGCAAATCAAAGTCCGAACATTTCATTGCCAAGTTTGCACGTGTCTATACGCCAATTGTCGTGCTTGCAGCTGCCATTTTGGCCGTGGTACCTCCGCTGGTGCGCATTGCTGCCATGGGCATGGCACCGGAATGGGGAACGTGGATATACCGCGCGCTGACTTTCCTCGTCATCAGCTGCCCTTGTGCACTCGTCATCAGCATTCCGCTGTCGTTCTTTGCCGGCATTGGCGGAGCAAGCCGCACGGGCGTGCTCATCAAAGGTTCCAATTATCTGGAAACACTTTCCAAGGTGGACACGGTTGTATTCGATAAGACGGGTACTCTTACCAAGGGTGTTTTTGAAGTCACGGCCATTCATCCGGAGAAAATCAATCCGCAGGAACTCTTGCATCTGGCAGCCCATGTTGAACGCTTCTCGACGCATCCCATCGCTGCTTCGCTGCGCAATGCCTATCAGCATGAGGCTGATGACTGCAAAGTCGAGGATGTGGAAGAAATTGCCGGACGCGGCGTGCGTGCCCATGTCAATGGACAGGTCATCTATGTCGGCAATGAAAAACTGATGCAGGATGTCGGTGCTGCCTGGCATCCGTGTGAAAAGTCCGGTACGATTGTCCATGTGGCCATTGACGGCGAGTATGCAGGCCATATTGTGGTATCGGACGTTGTCAAAGAACATTCTGCTGAGGCGATTGAGGCCCTTCACCGTACGGGTGTAAAGAAAACGGTCATGCTGACCGGCGATACGAAAGCCGTGGCTGAGCAGGTTGCTGCGGAGCTGAAACTCGATGATGTTTACAGCGGACTTTTGCCGCAGGATAAGGTAGAAAAAGTCGAAGCGCTGCTGCAGAAGGAGAAGGATGGCCGCAAACTCGCCTTTGTCGGCGACGGCATCAATGATGCACCGGTCCTTTCGCGGGCAGATGTCGGCATTGCCATGGGGGCAATGGGCTCGGATGCAGCCATTGAGGCTGCTGATATCGTCCTCATGGACGATGACCCGCTGAAAATTGCTGCGGCAAAGCGCATTGCGAAAAAGACGATGGGCATCGTTCATCAGAACATTGTTTTCGCAATTGGCGTCAAAGCCATCGTACTCGTGCTCGGTGCCATTGGCCTTGCTTCGATGTGGGCTGCTATTTTCGCCGATGTCGGGGTCATGATTCTCGCGGTTCTCAACGCCATGCGCGCGCTCTTTGTCGGCGGCCGCATAGAGTCCCTGCCAAAAGCTGATAAAAAAGAACATATGGAACTGCCTGCAGAAAAGAAATATATGGAAGGTGCTTCTAATGCACCGAATCAGGCTGCCCGTTCGTATAAAATTGATGTGGACTGTGCAAACTGCGCCAATCTCATGGAGTCTGCAGCGAAAAATACGGCAGGGGTTCAAAATGCCGTGGTCAATTTCATGATGCAGGAGATGAAAGTGGAGTTTGAACTCGGTGAAGACCCACAGGAAGTCATGCAGCGCGTGCGCAAAAACTGCAAGAAAGTCGAAGACGACTGTGAGATTTACCTTTGAGGATACGGTTTCCTCTTTGTCTGTTTTTACAAAAATGGCTGCTCTTTTAGAGCAGCCATTTTGCATGTAACATATAAGAATATATCCTTTTAATAGGACTGGGCCTGAGCCGGTGACGAAGAAAGTTTTTCCAGGAATGGCGTGGTCTCGAGGTAGATTTCAAAGGTGCGCGGCCATGGAAAACTCATATCAGCCTGCAAGTCATGCAGCTGCAGCCAAATGGTTCCAGCGGGAGTGTCAATCGGGAAGGGAGCACGGAATGCCGCTGTTTGACGGTAAACAAGCAGATGGCGCGTCATAGACGTGCGCAGCATGAGGTTGGCCCAGCGGTAATTGCGCTCGAGGTCAAGGTCTGCTGTATTGACATAGCCGGCTTTTTTCAGTGTGCTGTTGATTGTATCGATATCTTCTTTGAGATAGAAATAGTCTTCGAGAATGCGGTTTTCGAGAAAGCGAACCTGCGGGGCGGCAAGGCCGATGGCTTCTTCCTCGTTTGTCACAGCAGGCAGGGAAGAGCGGTAAAGGCAGGCCTGTGCGATGGCCGTGCCGAGGGAATTGCTCGTGGTGTTCCAGCCGGCGTAGGCGAGCAGGCGGTTCAGGGGAAAATCACTGGCAATGAGCTGGGGCAGTACAGTTTCCTCGCCCGTAAAATGTTTGCTGAGGTCGACGAGGGCAGTTGGCTGGCCTTTTTCGATGTTTTCTTTCAGCAGCTGCACACATTCTGCACGGCTGTCCAAGGTGTTTTCATTGGCATCATTTGTCGATACGAGCAGAGTGAAGTCGGCTTCCTCAGGGGAGGCAACCTGCTCGCCGCCTGTCAGGCGTATTTTTTCTTCTGTGCAGATGCCGGTCGGCACGGCCATGTATGGCATAATGCGGTCTTCGGCATGGGCGTCATTATACTGCACGAAAACCTTGGGAATATAGCCAGTCTGTTCATTGTGCCAGGCAGCGAGCAGGGAAAGGGCGATTTCATCGGCTCCATGTGTCAGAAAGACCTGCTTTTCCGAGAGACCGAGGTCCTTAATATAGCCCTGCAGGGCAAATTTTTCGATATTGGGGATGCCGTATTCTTCCCCATCGTCCTGCCCGAGCACGAGGCGTGTCAGCGTGCCGTCGTGCGTGAGGTCAATCAGTCGTTCGTTTAAAGCAGCATTTTCCCGAAAATGTGCGAGATAGCGTTCAAGACTTGCGGGCGGAATCTTTGCTTTCAGGGAAGCAATTTTTTCCTCGTCGACGGAAAGCCCTGCGGCCTGACGGCCCACAAGCCTTGAGTAGGCCATGATATCGCGTCGTTCATCATAGCCGTCAATCGTATCCTGCGGTGTCAGACGCGGCAGGATGCTGAAGGCGTAAATCGGTACATCTGGATGATCTTCATGAAGTTCCTGAAGATAGGTGAGGAGCTCGTTCACATCTTCCTCTGAGGCCTGTTTTTCACGCGCGGTCAGAAGGCCGCCGTAAAGCAGCTGGTCAATGGAGAGAATAACAGCATCGGCATGCCCGATTTCGGAGGAGAGCCAGCTTTTCATGGCTTTTGTATCGCCGGGCTGCGAGTAATAATCCTGCAGTTCATGCGGCGGTGTCAGAACTTCTGTGCCGCCGATGCGTCCGGCATCGATGACAAACTGACGGCAGGGGGGCCTGCCGTCAAGCGGAATCAGGATGACATGATGCGATATGGTTTCCTGAGGGGACACCGGCGTGCCGGCCGGATGCTGCATTTGGCGCAGATTCCAGAGCAGCAGCGCAAGGCAGGGCACGAGAATTAAGATCAAGAGACTGCGTTTCGGTAAGAATCGGTTCACGGGAGTTCTCCTAAATTTGCTCAAATTTTGCTTGCAGATGATACTTGCATGGATGACAGAAGATGGACATTTGTCGAAAGCAGGCTGTCATCCTGTTTTATTATATCATAAAGGTTCACGAAAACGAGAAAATATGATAGAATGAAGCTGTTTATAGGCATTTGGATTTGGAGTGGAAACTATGAGAATCATTACGGGCTCGGCGCGCGGCTGTCGTTTAAAGACCCCGAAAGGTCAGACGACGCGGCCGACCTCTGACCGTATTAAGGAATCACTGTTCAATATCCTGGGGCAGAAGGTGGTCGGGCGTCATGTGCTGGACCTTTTTGCCGGCACGGGGAATCTTGGCCTTGAGGCGCTGTCGCGCGGTGCTGCGGCTGCCTGCTTTGCAGACCAGGCGACGGCCGCGCTCATCAAGGAGAATGCGGCCCATGCGCATTTGCTGGACAAAGCGGAGGTGCATGGCGGCGATGTCTTTGCAGAGCTTGCGCATCTTTCGCATGGCAGTCGTTCTTTTGATTTGATTTTCTGTGATCCCCCTTACCATAAAGGACTTTTTCAGAGGGTACTTGCCTTTTTGGAAGAGAGTCAGGTACTGGCTCATGATGGCATCCTTGTCGTGGAGCATGGTGCTGATGAAAATGACATGCCGGAGCTTTCTAAGCTTTGCTGTGTGCTGAACCGCCGCTATGGCCATACGACCCAGCTCAGCTTCTTTCAGTGGAAGGCGTATCTCGAGGAGGATGATTTATGAGACGTGCTGTGTGTTCAGGCAGCTTTGATCCCGTGACGACTGGTCATATCGACATTTTTGCCAGGGCCAGTATGATGTTTGATGAGGTCATCATCTGCGTGTTCCACAATATAAATAAAAAGGCGTTCTTTCCGGTCGAAGAACGCGTGCGTTTCCTGCGCGAGGCGACAAGCCATCTGCCTAATGTCAGGGTCGACTCTTTTTCCGGTCTCATTACAGAATATATGAAGGAACATGATGCGCATATCATCGTGCGCGGCGTGCGTTCCATAAAAGACCTTGAATATGAGCAGAATGAGGCTTATATGATTCGCCATCTGGAACCCGATATTGATACGGTATTCCTTTTGACACGGCCGGAATATTCGTTTGTGAGTTCTTCTGGCATCAGGGAACTCATTCGTTTCCATGGTGATATACATGGCCTTGTGCCGCCCTGTGTGGAAGAGGCTGTAAAGATTTCAGGAAAAGAAAGGGAGTAAGCGGAGTATGGGAGTACGCGAGACTTTAGATAGAATTGAGAACATGGTGGCCACGGCTAAAACTTTCCCCTTTACGGGACATATTCTCATCAATGACAATGACCTTGTTCATTATGTAGAAGAACTGCGCAACGATCTGCCGAAGGAACTGGAGAAGGCCGAGCTCATCATGAAAAAACGCGATGAGATTTACGAAGATGCCAAGCGCGATGCAGAGAACATCCGCAAAGATGCGCAGGCACAGGCGCGTCAGATGGTCGAGCACGATGAAATCGTCCTGCAGGCCAAGCAGCGCGGCAAGGAAATTCTTCAGGAAACGCAGCAGAGGGAACAGGAAATGGTGGAGAAGGCCGAAGCGCGGGCCAAAGAGCTTCAGGACAATGCGGATATCTACGCCAATCAGGTCTTTGAACAGCTCATCGCACATGTCTCCAAAACATTTGAGGGCATACAGCAGGCACAGAATGGCGTGCAGCAGGCTGCCAGCGGAGTTCAGCAGGTTACGAATGGACTGCAGCAGGCCCTGAGTGTCCTGCAGCAGGCGAAGGCAGGACTCAATCAGCCTCAGCCGCAGCCGCAGCAGACACAGCCGGCACCGGCTGAGCCAAAGGAAGAACAGCAGTCAGCCGGGCAGGAATAAAAGCAGGGCCTATGATGAAGCCGTCATCATAGGCCCGTTTTGACGGGAAATGCGGATAAAACCGCAGAGATGAAGAGATGAATGGAAAGGATGTGAAAGGATTCTATGACCGATGCAGAGCTTATGGATATTCTGCAGCAATATAAAGAAGGAAGAATATCTTCGGAGCAGGCTCTTCAAGAGCTGCATAAAGGTTCTTTTGAGGATGTCGGCTTTGCCGAGATCGACCACAGCCGTGAACGCCGTCAGGGCTTTCCGGAGGTCATTTTCGCGGAGGGCAAGACAAAAGAGCAGCTGCTCTTCATTATGAAATCCCTGCAGGAAAACAGTCAGGGAAGCATCATGGCCACGCGTGCCAGCCGCGAGATGTTTGACTTTGTTCATGAAGATATCGCAGAGGCCCGCTATGATGAGATGGCGCGCATCATTTATATCGAACGCCCTGTCAGGCGCGATCCCCATCACACCATCCTGATTCTGACAGCAGGGACGAGCGATATTCCCGTTGCGGAAGAAGCAAGGCTCACGGCTTATCTCTGGGGCAATGCGGTCAAGACCCATTATGACTGCGGTGTGGCCGGCATCCACAGGCTCTTTGCCCATAAAAAGGATATCGATGAAGCCAATGTCATCATCGTCATCGCCGGCATGGAAGGAGCCCTTGCGAGCGTCGTTGGCGGTCTGACAGATAAACCTGTCATTGCCGTACCGACGAGTGTGGGCTATGGTGCGGCTTTTCATGGCGTGACAGCCCTTCTTGCGATGCTCAGCAGCTGCGCAGCGGGAATTTCGGTCGTCAATATTGACAATGGCTTTGGTGCAGGCGTGCTCGCGAGCAAGATCAATCATCTGCGCTGATGATAGGATGTTACTTCGAAGATATGATTTGAGGATATAAGATAATGAAAGCGATTTATCTCGATTGTTTTGCCGGCATCAGCGGCAATATGCTGCTCGGTGCCTTTTTGCAGGCCGGTGTGCCGGAAGCACATCTTCGCGAAGAACTCCGGAAGCTGCCGCTTGGCAATTCTTACGATATGAAAATCCAGACGGTCAAGAAAAATGGCATAGATGCTGTTTATGTAGATGTTGCACTGCTGCAGGGACAGGAGCATCACGAACATCATGAGCATCATGGGCATGAACATCATCATGCCCACCGCACGATGGCCGTCATCCGTCAGATGCTGACGGATTCCACGCTCAAACAGTCCGTCAAGGATAAAAGTCTGGCCATTTTTGAGAAACTGGCTGAGGCAGAGGGCAAGGTGCATGGACGTCCCGCGGATGAAGTGGCTTTTCACGAAGTCGGAGCGGTGGATTCAATCCTTGATATCGTGGGGACGGCCGTCTGTCTCGATTATCTTGGCATTGAGCGTGTATTTGCCTCAAAAGTCAACACGGGCTCGGGATTTGTACACTGCGCGCATGGCCTGATGCCGGTGCCGGCACCGGCCGTAGCGGAACTTTTGCTCGGCTGGCCGACGTATCATGCGGGAGATGCAAGGGAACTGACGACGCCGACAGGAGCTGCTGTACTGCGCAGTCAGGCTGAATATGCTGAAAATCTGCCGGATGGCTTTACCGCGGAACATATTGCTTATGGAGCAGGAACCTGGGACCTTACAATCCCCAATGTGCTGAGACTCTACCTCGGCGATTTTGAGGAGAATGCGGGCCGAAAAGGCACGGATTTTTTTCAGCTTGAAACGAATATCGATGATATGAGCCCGCAGGTTTATGGCTATCTGTACGAAAAATTATTTGCTGCAGGTGCTTTGGATGTCTGGGTGACGCCAATTCTCATGAAAAAGTCGCGTCCGGCACAGAAACTTTCTGTGCTGTGCCGGACTGCAGAAAAAAATTCCTGTATCAATATTCTCATGCGGGAAACGACGAGCATCGGCCTGCGCGTCATCGCTCTCGCGGAACGCCCCGAGGCACAGCGATGCTTCCGGAAGGCCGATACGCCGTATGGTTCTGTTTCCTGCAAACTGGCGTACTGGCAGGGAAAACTCGTCAACGTCAAGCCGGAATATGAGGACTGCTGCCGTCTGGCAAGGGAGAACGGTATTCCGCTTAAAACAGTCGAACGGGCGGCCAGAATGGCTGTGGAAACGATTACATATGATAAATAAGAGCAGCAAAATCGAAAAAAGTACTTTACAACGCGATTTCCCTGCAGTATAATACAACTTGTTGAAACAAGAATATGTTGTAACATAAGGTTCGCGTGTTACTGGATAGGCAGGCATCAGCGAAAAGCAACAAAAATTCACATCTGGCTTTGCTGGATGAATTTTTGTCAATGGCTTTTTGCTGATGCCTTTTTTTGTCTGGATAACCGCAGCAACCGAAGAAGGAAAGGACGGTCTTCATGAAAGACGAAATCTTCAGCGTATTGCAGCGCGTTGGCCGCAGCTTCATGCTGCCCGTTGCAGTACTGCCGATTGCCGGTATTTTGCTCGGCATCGGCGCCTCGTTCACGAACCCGACGACAATCAAGACGTATGGGCTTGAGGCCATTTTTGGCGATGGTACGATTCTTGGCGGTCTTTTGACCATCATGGCCAGTGCGGGCAATACGATCTTTGGCAATCTGCCGATTATTTTTGCAGTCGGCGTTGCCATCGGTATGGCTAAGGCTGAGCGTGAGGTCGCGGCTCTTGCTGCCATGATCTCTTTCTTCGTCATGCACAGTGCCTGCAATGCAATGCTCAAGCTTAACGGCCAAATTCTGCCGGACGGCTCGATTGCACCGGGAGTGCTCGAAGGTACAATTGCGAGCTCCTGCGGCATCATGTCGTATCAGATGGGCGTTTTCGGCGGCATCATCGTCGGCATTGGCGTAGCTTATCTGCACAATAAGTTCCATAAAATTGTACTGCCAAACGCCCTGTCGTTTTTCGGCGGTTCGCGCTTTGTGCCGATTATCTCGACCGTTGTTTACCTCTTTGTCGGTATCGCGCTCTTTTTCATCTGGCCGCTTGCTCAGGATGGTATTTTTGCCCTCGGCAGCCTCGTCACGGGCACGGGCTACATCGGCACGCTGATTTTCGGTATCATCAAACGTGCTTTGATTCCGTTTGGCCTGCATCACGTCTTTTATCTGCCGTTCTGGCAGACAGGCGTCGGCGGTTCGATGATGATCGACGGCCAGCTCGTTCAGGGCGGTCAGAATATCTTCTTTGCCCAGCTCGCTTCGCCGAATGTCACGCATTTCAGCGCGGACGCCACGCGTTATTTCTCCGGTGAATTCATTTTCATGATCTTCGGTCTGCCGGGTGCAGCTCTCGCCATGTACCGCTGTGCGAAGCCGTCGAAGAAGACGGCTGCTAAGGGCCTGCTGCTTTCCGCAGCCCTGACCTCGATGCTCACGGGTATCACGGAGCCGATTGAATTTTCCTTCCTGTTCGTGGCACCGGCACTCTTCGGTGTCCAGGTCATTTTGGCCGGCGCAGCTTACATGATTGCGCATATGCTCAACATCGCCGTGGGCCTGACGTTCTCGGGCGGTCTTCTGGACCTCTTCATTTTCGGTATCCTGCAGGGTGAAGCCAAGACGAACTGGATGTACATCATCCCCGTCGGCATCATCTATTTCTTCCTCTATTACTTCAT
>NZ_JBJEXT010000064.1:0-4873 GCF_051886055.1 Mitsuokella apri
GCCGAGCAGAGCATGCCGTTCGACGGCAGGCCGCGCAGCTTGCCCTTCTTGATGTGCATGCCGTTCGGCAGATGCGCGCCGACCATGGCGACCGGTACGACCTGACCCTCAGCGACATTCTGTGCGCCCGTGATAATCTGAATGAGATCCTTTTCACCGACATTCATTTGGCAAATCTGCAGATGGTCGGAATCCGGATGCTTCGTAAGCTTTTCGATGCGGCCCGTGACAACGTGGTCGAGGCCCTCATCCGCGCGGATGACGTTCTCGACCGGCACGCCGGCCATCGTGAAACGGTCTGCGAGCTCCTCTGCGGACCAGTCAAAATCAATATAATCCTTTAACCATTTGATGGAAACCTGCATTGTTTATCCCCTTTCTCAGAACTGGCGCAGGAAGCGCATGTCATTGTCGTAGAACAGGCGCAGATCGTCGACGCCGTACGAAAGCATCGCGATGCGCTCCACGCCCATGCCGAAAGCGAAGCCCGAGACCTTTTTCGGGTCGTAGCCGCTCATTTCCAGCACATGCGGATGCACCATGCCGGCACCGAGAATCTCGAGCCAGCCCGTGCCCTTGCAGACCTTGCAGCCCTTGCCGTGGCACATGACGCACGAAATATCGACCTCAGTCGAAGGCTCCGTGAAGGGGAAGAAGCTCGGACGCAGGCGGACCTTGACGTCCTCGCTGAAAATCTGGCGCAGGAAGAGCTCAAGCGTGCCCTTGAGGTCCGCGAACGTGATGCCCTCATCGATGACAAGGCCTTCGACCTGCGTGAACATCGGGGAATGCGTGGCATCGTACTCATCGCGGCGGTAAACGCGGCCCGGCGCAATCATGCGGATCGGCGCATTCGGCTCATTCTTCTGCATCGTGCGGGCCTGCACAGGCGACGTCTGCGAACGCATGAGAATGTCCTCTGTAATATAGAAGGAATCCTGCATATCGCGGGCCGGATGGTCCTTCGGCAGATTCAGGGCCTCAAAGTTATAATAATCCTTCTCAATTTCCGGACCTTCCTCGACGGAAAAGCCCATGCGGAAGAAAATATCCTTGATGCGCTCAAGCGTCAGCGTCAGCGGATGAAGATGGCCTAAAGGCTGCTGACGGCCCGGCAGCGTCACATCGATTTTCTCGCTGGCGAGCTTCTCCTGCATCGCGCGTGCCTTGAGCTCCTCATTCTTCTGCTGAATGAGCTCGGCAATCTCAGCTTTCGCTTCGTTGACAATCTTGCCGACCTTCGGGCGGTCTTCCTTCGCCAGTGCGCCCATGCCCCTGAGGATTGTCGTAAACTCGCCCTTTTTGCCGAGGAAGCGGACGCGGATATCGTCGAGCTCCGAAAGATTTCCTGCGGCATTCTTGATGGCCTCGGCAGCTTGTGCCTTCAGCTTTTCAATCTTCTCCTCCATTAAAAAACCTCCTAAAAATAAAAAACCTCCGTCCCTCATACGAGGGGCGAAGGTATAATTCGCGGTACCACCCTGATTTGTAGCTTCATTACGGCTCTAACGCAGCCCTGCGTCCGCCCTTGCCTGCGGAAACTCCGAAGCGAACGTTCACCTGCCCTCATCATCCCGCTCCCAGTCGCGGCGGGACTCCCTGAAGACGCCAGACAGGCTACTCTTCTTCATCATCGTCATGATGTACTAATATACCACATCGCGGCAAAAATTGCAACTGAGCGAAAGGAAGGGGTTACGCCTCTGCGCTCCGGAAATATGCGACCGTGCGGCGCAGTCCCTCCGTAAGCGAAACCTCCGGCTCCCAGCCGAGCCCGTCCTTAGCCTTTTCATTGGCGAGCATCGAGCGGTAAATGTCGCCCTCGCGCGCCTCTTTGTAGGCCGGTCTGAGCGCCCTGCCCTCGACCTGCCCGAAGATTTCCACGAGCTCCTTAAGGCTCGTCTCCGTCTGCGTGCTGAGGTTGTACGCCGTATTGACTTTTTCCGTCACCAGCGCCCTGCAGATGCCGCGCGCGATATCCCCGGCGTAGATGAAATCGCGCGTCTGCCCGCCGTCGCCGAAAATCGTCAGGCCCTCGCCGCGCGCAACGCGCTTCGCAAAAATGCTGATGACGCCGCCCTCGCCCTTGTCGCCCTGACGCTCGCCGTAGACATTGGCAAAGCGCAGCACGACGTAGTCAAGGCCGTAAAGCTCATGATAAAGGTCAAGATAATGCTCGACCGTGACCTTCGTGAGTCCGTAGAAAGACAGCGGCGCCAGCCGAAGCTCCTCGCGAAGCGGCAGCAAATCCTCCGTCACATCGCCATAAGCCGCGGCCGTCGAAGCAAAAATCACGCGCGAAACGCCGCTTTCCCGCGCGGCTTCAAGCACATTGACCGTGCCCATGACATTTTCGGCCGCATCAAAATGCGGGTCCCGGATCGAGGCATCGACCATCGTCTGCCCCGCCAGATGCACAATGGCATCAAAATGACCCGCCGCGATTTTCTCACGCGCCGCCGCCTCGCGGTCATCCATCTGCCAGAACGTAAATCCCCCCGCCGGCAAATGCTCCCGCGCGCCCGTACTCAGATTATCGAGCACCACGACCTCATGCCCGAGCTCCATCAGCTGCCGCACAAGATGCGACCCAATAAAGCCCGCTCCCCCTGTAACCAAAATCTTCATGAACCTTCCCCGATCTCCCTTAAACTGCTAAATATATTCATATATAAAACGATACGTTATATTATAAGCCAAATTTCATCTTTTCTCAACTAAAAAGCCCTGCAGCATATAATCAGCAGGGCATCTTACGTACCATCAAATTCATTTCATCAAAAAGCCAGGCCGTTATCCCGTGCAAGTTTCTGTACCTCTTCCAGAGAAAGATGCGTGTACTTCACAATGGCCTTCACCGGAATACCATCCTGCAGCAGTGACAAAGCAATCCCTAGAATTGCCTTTTTCTTATTCGCTTCACCCTCTTCACGGCCTTCTGCATGGCCTTTTGCAAACCCATCTTCCTCTGCAATCTCTAATGCGCGTTTCTGATCCCATTTGAAGTTCACCATGTCGAACACCTCTTTCTCATTTTCTTCAAAATAATCGGCCATCAGGTCGTAGGAACTTTGCTTTTTCCTCCATTATATCATGGCAGGCTGAAAAAAAAGAATCTGAATGCGTAACATCCTTACGCAAAGTCGACGTCGGGCTGCCGACGAACTTCCAGCGCTCCATGGACCGCTTCACGGACGAACTCAGCCAGCTGGTCAAAGAGCTGCATGAACAACGGCGGGCCTGCTAAGAGTCGGCCAGACACAACAGAATATCCATCCAAGCCAATCCAATTGGCCCCAAGCCCCCGCAGCGAAACAAACGCTGCGGGGGCATTTTGTTATACGAGCGCACACGGCCTCATGGTTGCCGGCCCCCAAAAAATCAGGTAAAATATAGGTAAGAACAGCAAAGGGAGTGATGACATGCCACCCAGCGAAGACCAACAAACCGACGAGCTAAAGAAAGCCTATGATGCCGTCTGCAAGAAAGTCCTTGCGGAAAAAGGCATCATTGCCAACATCCTGAAGAGCTGCGTCAAGGAATTCGAGGATTCTTCCATCGATGAAATCGTGCACCACTGTATTCAGGGCACGCCCGAAGTCGGCACGGTCCTTGTCGAACCGGATGCCGGCATCACGCGCATCCAGAACGTACAAACCGAAGACAAAAGCTCGACCGAAGGCACTGTCTTCTACGACATCCGCTTTACGGCTCTCGCCCCGGCAGACGGCCAGCCCATCGAGCTCATCATCAACATCGAAGCGCAGAACGACTTCAACCCGGGCTATCCGCTGCTGAAACGTGCCATTTACTACTGCAGCCGCCTGATTTCCAGCCAGTACGGCACGGTTTTTACGAAGTCACACTACGAAAAAATCCAGAAGGTCTATTCCATCTGGATCTGCACCGCTCCGACAAAAGCCTGGTCCTACACGATCACACGCTACAGCATGAAGGAAGAAAACCTCATCGGACAGGCCGAAGCCCCAAACAGCGACTATGACCTGTTGACGCCGATTCTCGTCTGCCTCGGCAAGAAGCATTACACCGAGCTCACAGGCCTGCTCAAAATGCTCAACCTCGTCCTGCTCGACAACATCAGCTCCGACAGCAAAGTAAAGACATTGTCCGAAGAATTCAAAGTAACAACCACGCCTCATTTAGAAAAGGGGGTCGCAAAAATGTGCAATCTCAGTGAAGGAATCGAAAAACGCGGCATCAGCATTGGTAAAGCAGAAGGTATCAGTATTGGTAAAGCAGAAGGTATCAGTATCGGTGAGACTCGCGGCGAAACTCGCGGAATTGTGCGAAGCATTAAAGCCTTAATGCGTAAAAGCGGCCTGACGATTGATGCTGCCATGGACATCCTCGACGTCCCTGAAGCCGACCGGCCGCGCTACGCCGAGATTATCGAAAAAGGCATACATTGATAAATATGATATCTGCCTCGCAGCCATGCGAGGCTTTTTGCTCATCATTGCCAATATCCTGAAAAGCTGCGTCAGCGAATTTCAGGATCTCTCCATTGACGAAATTGCCCGTCACTGCATTCAGGGAACGCCTGAAGTCAGTACGATCCCAGTCGAGCCGGATATCAGCACGACACGCATTCAAAGTCAGCAAACCGAGGACAAGACGCTGACCGAAGGCACAGTTTTCTACGACATCCGCTTTACGGCTCTTGCCCCGGCAGATGGCATGCCCATTGCGCTCATCATCAACTTCGAAGCGCAGAATGACTTCGAGCCGGGCTATCCGCTCTTAAAACGTGCCCTCTATTACTGCAGCCGCATGATTTCCAGCCAGTACGGCACCGTCTTTACGAAGTCACACTACGAAAAAATCCAGAAGGTCTATTCCATCTGGATCTGCA
>NZ_JBJEXT010000065.1:0-23969 GCF_051886055.1 Mitsuokella apri
GGCGATACACTCCCCAGATTCACATTAGAAGTACCATTATCCTCGCAGAGTAGCAGTACCGGCGAATCTATTATTTTTCCTGATGGTTCGAGCTGGATGCAGGTTGGCGAATTGATTGTTATGCGAGGTGATGCTGATGGCATTTTAGAACCAATGATCACCTTTCATGATTCACATAAGGGGAATAGTTCAGTTCAGAGAAATTTGTGGAAACACACTTTCCCAAAACCTTTCCCACATAAATGTCTACAAGTGTTCTGGTGGACAAATGATGGATCTAGCAATGATGATGACTCGGATACGTATCATTTCGTTGATAGCAGATCCGCTTTAGCGGCTGATGGTTTTGGTACGGAGCATAAGCACGTAAAATACGTCGCATTTGGATATTGAAATAGCAAGAAGCTGTATATGAAATGAATGTCAGTATCATATACAGCTTCTTTTTCACGATATACCTACAGCTATGTAATAAACACTATGCCAATCATTACTTAAGCTGGCGCCGTTGTATTGCGTATCCCACATCTTTTGAATCCTTGTATAGAATCCAGTATTATCTGTCCCTGTGATGATTGTATCAACACCCGGCGCACTACCGCTATTGTCATTATTTTTCGTGATTGTTACGGAAAAGACTTTGGAAAACGCTCTAGGAAATACATGCTTTCCTGTTCCGCTAGCTGCCCCCCACTCAATCGTAAGCCCATCAGAAAAGCGCTTCCATCCACTCTTCGATAAGGTGCTTTGCTCATTGCCGCTGTTGCTACTCTGCGAGGCTTATTTTACTCGCATGATGTAGTAGACAGCATAATAGGGAGGACGATTTTCATGAGGCTTTTTCGCAGCAACAGATATAGCAGCACTTGTTATTAAATTCTGCCCTGGAGCAAAAGTTGATCCGCCATCCCAGCTCCAATAACCACCTCCACCAGAGCCATTCCATTTTGCTGGGTAAATTTTCCTATCGAAATTAAGATTTCCAAAAACGAACTGATTAGCTGTAGAAAGAAAGTATCCATCATTATTGCCATTATGAAACCAAAAGTATGATAATGCGTTCCTTCTTCCTCTTCCTTTAAAATGACTTGGTCTACTCCCCCTGTATCTCCGAGCGTATAGCTTCTTCCCGCTTCTGTAAGAAAACGATCTCTCAAGTCTGGGGTTCCATTATTTCCATCGCACAAAAACCAACCATTTGGAATCTTACTAAGCTCGCCAATATATGGAAGGATAGTTCCTTTTGGAAGATTGCTACTCTGCGAGAATGAAGGTCATTGCAGCTCTCGGTAGAGTTTTTTCATGGCTTTTCTTTGGCTTTCCTTGACACTGTGCGCATAGATATTCAGTAACGTATCAGCTCGTGACCAGCCTCCTAGTGCCTGTACGTCTGTTATGCTGATGCCGCACTGGATCATGTTCGTGGCCCAGGAGTGACGCGTGGAATGCAGGTGCAGATCATTGGACAGGAAGGGGAGGCGTTTGATGGTTGCTTTGAAGTTGCGGCTGAAATAGGCAGGATTGTGCGGTGTGCCATCTTTGTTGGCAAATACAAGGTTGTATTCATTGTGGTAGCCGGGTTGCTGCTGTTCTTTCTTTTGCCTCTGACGATGCTCTTGAAGCAGCAGGCGAATTTCTTTTGGAAAGGGAATCGTGCGGAGTGAGTTTCGTGTCTTCGTTCGTGGCCGAACAACGGGGACGCCATCTTCCAGGACGACGACTTGCCGGATGGTGAGGAAGTTGCGTTTGAAATTGATACTATCCCAGGACAGCCCCAGCAGCTCGCTGCGGCGGCAGCCAAGATAGAAGGCCAAGACATATGCGGTGTAGAATCGATGGGATTTTGTAGCTTGCAGGAATTTGCGCTGTGCCTCTGGTGTGAAGACGGGACTTTCCTTTTGCTGGCGAATCGGGATCGGAGACGTATCCAATGCGATGTTGCGGACAATCAGCCCTTCCTTTTCTGCCTGCCTGAAGACTGCAATCAAGATCTGCCGCAGCTTGGTCATGGTATAGGCGGAGAGAGGTTCGCCTGTCAAATCAACATATTTGAGCTTCGTCTTCTTTCCATGGAGATATTCTTCCATCAAAAAGGTCTGGAGATCTCGCAGGTGAATCTCCGCAAGCTCCTTTTCTGACAATGGTGCGGTCAATAGATGGTTCCGGATGCAGCTCATGGTTGTGATCTGCGTTGTCCTGGCCTGACCAGGCTGTCGGTAGGTCTTGTACCAGTATAAGATGTAGTCTTTCAGTTTCATAATGCTTCCTCCCTGGGTATTGATTGCCGGTGTCCATCATGGACATCGGCAATTTTATTATAGCAATGAAAAAAATAGGCATTTGAGCGGCTAAGTTTTCTTGTAGCCTATAGGAAGAGTTACTTTTGCAAGAGGAGGGAGCGTTTTTGAAACAACTGGTAAAGCAAGCAGGGTTCCTGTTTCCGACCGTGATGCTGGCCATCTTGTTCTTTGTGCTGGCTTTTGCTGGGTCTATGTACGTTGGTACCAGGGTCATTGACAATTACCGGGCAGATGTACTGGTTCGCGAATGTGATGCGCTGGATAGTGCCTTGCTGATGTATGCCAAAGCACACCGGCAGGTGGATCCGGAGAATGTAGAGATCCGGACGCAGCAGGATGGGAACTCATACATGTTCTACACAACGGGGCCGATTTTTCCGAAGAACTTGAGTGACCTCGGAACCGTTCGGGATGAGCAGGGATACTTCTCAGAAGCAATCGACCTGTCCAAATTTACGTATACCACGCAAACAGATGCAGATGGAAATATGACATACACATTGGGGGTGACAATGCCAAATGGTGAATACTACCTTAGCCCGCTATCTAAAAAATAAGGTCGGGTATGCAGCGGTTTCGGTTCTCCTGGCTATTCCACTGGCAAATTTTCTGAACGCAGAGCTTCGGTTCGGCTTCTTCTTCCTGACGGCAGTCTTCGTTTTGTTCTGGAAGATGGTCTTGGAAGATGCCGAACACGGAACCATCGATATTCGCTGCATTGCCCTGCTGGCAACCGGACTGTTCCTGTGCAGCTATCAAACTGCTCTGGTTTATCTGTTCTCATTCCTTATCTATCTGATCTTGTTCCGGATGCTGTATGTTGCTTCGAGCCTGTGGGAAATGGGAATACAGGCTTGCCGTCAATGGCATTCCCATCAGAAGATACCTCATCTTACAGCAGGAGCCAACGATACAGCAGATAACCTTCCGCATGGCAGAGTGCCGTTTCTGCCATGCTTTGCCGGTGGTCTGATGGTACTCGTAATCATCGTGACCTTTTTGGATGATGGTGCTGCTCCGCTTTGGCGGTTCGATGATGCCCTCAATTCTTGCATGATACTCTTGAGCGGCGAGCAGAAGATGATTATCCTAGCCGTCATGCTGCTGGCATTGGGAATCTTTGAGGCCATCTATTGGCTGGCAAAGAAAAAGAGGCAGCCCATCATCTGCATCGGCATGGGCGATGTTTTCGTCCTGCCAGGCTTCGCCGCCTTTTTAGGAGGGGGATTCTTCCTGATGACATTAGGCTGCGCACTGCTGCTGTCATTGGGCTTTGTCCTATATCAAAAGTATTATCATCGTCAGGAGGTTTCGTGATGTCACTTTCCAATCTTTTTCATCAGCGCGAGAAGTACAACCAGCAGCGCACCAGGAATCCAGCTACTCCCGCAGACCGTGCGGAAGAGACTTGGGATCGGCGCACGGGAAGTGCAGTGGTGCAGGCGTACAACTGGCGCAGAATATCCATTGGCCTCACCGTTGTTTGTGTCGTCCTGGCTGGCGGACTCGTCTTCCAGTCGGCAAAGTCGCAGGTCATTCCCTACGTCGTGACCGTCGATAAGTCGACTGGCGAAGTCCAGAAGGCAGGAGCCTTCACCAACTCGGACTACACGCCGCAGGAAGCTGAAATCAAATACTTCATCGCGGAGTTTGTCAAGAATGCACGCAGTATTGGCTATGACCCCGTTGCATACAGCAATATGCAGACCAAGGCAGGTCATTTTCTGACCATGACGGCAGCACAGAAATATGCATCGACGATGAAGGATGACCAGAACAAGAAGCTGGGCAAGTATACGGTATCGGTCAAGAATCTTTCCGTCCAGAAGGTGCCGGAGTCAGACAGCTCCTATCTTGTTCGCTGGACGGAAGAGGTCGTGAAGATCAACTCGGCAGAGTACCAGGATATTCCAATGAGCGGGACGTTCTCCTATACCAAACTCCCTGTCAAGCAGGAAGACATGCTGATCAATCCGCTTGGCCTCTATATTACAGGCTTTGACTTCGTACAGGATGCGTCGGCGGTCAATGCAGCCGGGAAGAAAGCAGCGGCAAACGGTACGCAGGCGGGAAACGCAGTGAATAAGTGATGATGGCGATGTCCATGATGGATATCCAAAAAAGAAAGGACGAATAACATGATGGTAACGAAATCTATGCGGCAGGCAGTATGCATCGGACTGATGACAGTCTCCTTGTTTGGCGGCAGCGTCATGGCTGCTCCGGCATCCAGCGACCTGGATGCTGAAATCCAGGTACAGCAGGAGAAATTGCAGCAGCTCAACCAGCAGAAGGTCAATCAGCGCAATCAGGAACTGGAGAATCGCCTCAGTGACCTGGAAAGCAAGCTGGATCGCCTGAAGGATAACCGTTCCGCTTATGATGCACAGGGAGCAGTAGAATCCTTGGCCACGCAGATCAATGATCTGCGCAGTGATGTCACGGCTCTGTCAGACGCGCAGGCATCTATCTTGAAAGCCCTCGACAAGCTGCAAAAGGCCAATGCTGCCATGAACGCTGCTCCGGATGACTACGCACAGGGATATCACGGTTCGGCATCCAGCAGCCGTTATCTGGTGAATCCAGGCGGCAGCGCATCTTCCGTCAGTTATACGCAGGACGCCATCAACAGCCAGGGAAACAGCACTATGCTGTTCCGTTATGCGCCGAATCAGCTTTACAAGATTTATTGCCGCCGGGGCTATTTAACCGACCTGGTATTCAAGAAGGGTGAAACCATCAAGTACGTTGGCGGCGGTGATACGGCAGGTTGGGCCGTGAGCAATACGACTGTCGACGGCACGCCGCACCTTTTCATCAAGCCGGTGGTGGAGACTTCGACCACGAACTTGATTGTCACGACGGACAAGAGGAGTTATCAGCTGATCCTAAATACCTCAGACTGGTACAATCCAATCGTATCTTGGACTTACGATGCAGAGACGCAGAATGCCAATCTGATTGAAGAGCAGAAGAACGAACGCATCACGATGGGCAAGGTCAATGTCGCGAACGTGGAAGATCTGGACTTTAACTATGACGTGTCGGGAAACGGGAACAAGCCGACCATGGTGTTCTCAGATGGCACGCAGACCTATATCAAGTTCAAGAAGGCCGCACAGAAGCAGCTGCCTATCTTTATCCGGGAACGCGGACATAAAGAGATGCAGCTCGTGAACTACACAATCAAGGATAACTACTATATTGTCGAAAAAGTCTTCGATATGGCACAGATCAAAGATGGGAACGATACTCTTACCATCAAGCATAAGTAAGGCGGGTGATGAGATTGAAATTCTGGGAGGATATACAGAATCTTGTCCGGCGCAAGAAGTATGACAAGAAGGGAACTATAGATGTAGATGATGATCCGGCAGCCGATGCAGCTGCCGATGCGGCAGAAGACCAGGCCATCCTGGAGGAGAACAAGAATCTCAGCAAAGTCCGCATGACGGATGGAGAGCGAGATAAGACGCTGGGCATCAACAAGAAACTGGTCAATCTGGCCTTGATTTTTGTTGTTGTCGTCGTAATCGTGGCGTTCTTGTATAAGGCCATGGGGCATGAGGAAGGGGCTTCCAGCAAATCCCCGCAGCAGACGACACAGCAGGAACAAGCATCCAAGAATTCACAGCGCAATGGCGATGGGCAGCTGGACTATAAAGACCCGAACGTCATGAAATTGGCACAGGCAGAACAGAATGCGAAAGGTAAGAATCCAGGCGTTACCGCACAGAAGGTAGCACCGAGCGCGCAACAGCCTGCTGCATCATCGGATTCTCCGGCTCCACGCAGCACACCTGCTTCGGTTCCAGCCATCCGGTCAGCGTCTGCACCCGTTTCGTACTCGTCTCCGTATGTCCTGCCTTCCGCAGCAGCACCGTCGTATGCATCCTCGATGCCAGCTCCGGTGCAGGCTGTCCGTTCTGCGTCTTCCAGCACAGGCGGCAGCGGGGACAATGCAAGCAGCCAGGAAGAAAAGAGTCTGGCCGACCGCTTTAAGTCTGCTATCGCCTTTGCTCTTGGCGACACTACAGCTGCATCGGACAGCAGTGCAGATTCTGCCAGCGCATCGGCTGCTTCTGATTCGGATAATGGCGGTTTCTCCTACTCTGCACCAAGCAGTGATGTCTTGCAGGCTGGGACGGTAATCCCGGTCATGCTCTATTCTGGTATCAATACCGATACTGCCGGTCAGGTTACAGCGCAGGTTGAATCTGATGTCTATGATACGGCTACGGGCAGCAATCTCCTGATTCCTGCCGGAAGCCGCATCATTGGCAGCTATGAGTCCGGCGCAAATGAATCGGGACGCGTCAATGTGACCTTCTCGACCATCGTCCTGCCGGATGGCGGTTCTTACTCCGTCGGCAGCAGCATGGTAGCCGTGGATGGTCAGGGCTATAACGGCATTCAGGGCAATCTCCATCGTCATTCTGCACAGAAGATCGGCAACGGTCTCCTGAATGCTGCGTTTACCGCACTCAGTACGATTTCTGTAGATCGCGTGACGCTGGGGCAGGATACGTTCAACAATCTTACCTCGAATGATGTCAAGCCGACCATCACAGTAGATCCCGGCTATGAATTTAACATCTACGTCACGCAGCCGATTGCATTCTCAAATTGAAAGAAGGAAGGATTTTGCAAGACGATTTCTATGATAAAGGATTCATCCTGAAATATTGCGCTGCCACGATGGTCATCTGCTATGTGCTGGGCCAATGGATCATCACGCAGATGATTGCAGCCGACTGTGATTACAATGACCTGCTGTCGGGAATCTACCTCCCGCTGGGCCATATCCGCCTCTATCAGCCATTGGCGCATTTGTCCTGGAACAAGGATCCTGTCCTGGTGCAGGTGATTCCGCATGTCCTGCGCGGCCACACCTTCTGGCTCTGGGGCATGATCTTCCTTGGCCTGGCCATTTGCTACTTCATCAACAAGAAGTATGAAGTGCTGTCCTCGCATGGTACAGCGGAATTTGCCAAAGCAAAGGACATCAAGGCCATGGGCCTGACTCCGAAAGACAGCGGCGTCGTGATCGGCAGCAATCCGTTCGACAACACACTGTTGCTGGATGATGGCCCGGCACATGTCTTTCTGGCGGCTCCGACACGAACTGGTAAAGGCATCGGCATCATCATCCCGACTGGCATCATCTGGCAGCACTCCATGTTCTTCTTCGACCCGAAAGCAGAACTCTGGACGGCAACGGCGGGATACCGCAAGAATGTCCTGGGGCAGAAAGTCATGAAGTTTGAACCGCTCTGCAAGGACGGTTCCAGTGCCAGCTGGAACCCGTATGCGGAAATCAACTTCCAGAGTTTTGAAGAGATGTCGGATGTCAAGACTATCAATGAAACGATGGTCAAAACGGGCGAAGGCAGCAATAAAGACCCGTTCTGGGACAATTCGGCAATCACCTTGCTCAACGGCGTGGTGCTGCACCTCTTGTACAAGAACTGCCAGGAAAAGCGCGAGCTGCCTTGTCCGACGGATGCCATGAGTTTCATCTCTTCGCCGACTATGGATACTGACCATCTCTACAGTTCCATGAAGATCTATCCACATATTTCTCCGGAGGAATTCCTGGAGGAACCCTTTTACGAGCAGGATGTGGATGAGAAGGGAAATCCCAAGACGGATGCCGAAGGCAAGCCGGTTTACAAGAAGGACAAAGACGGCAATCTCATTCCGATGAAAGACGAAAAAGGACAGCCGCTTTGCCGCAAGAACCCGCTGAAAGAAATCTATGGCCCGTATGTGCCGGATTTGAAGCCGTTTGTCGAGGCTCTGAAGCTGCCCAAGAAGGAAGCCGCTGACATCCTGGAGGTTCAGGAAAGCAACCCGGAGAAAAAAGCCCGCATCGCATTTGAGAATCTGCGCCAGGCAATCATCCGACACAAGGATATGGTGGATTGGAAAGCACCGGACATCATGATGTGCAGCAATAAAGCAGAGATTGATGGCCTTCTGGCAATGGATAAACAGCACGTATTCTATCAGCTGCTCGTTCATCCCAAAGTGGCCGAATGTGCCGCCAATATCGTCAATAACGCCAAGGAGACGCGAGAATCCATCATCGGCTCGGCCAAGACGGCCCTGAGTCTTTACCAGGATCCGCTCATCAAGCGCAACACCGCTGTGTCGGATTTTTGCTTCAAGGATTTGCTGAACCCTCAGCAGGCGGTATCGCTGTACCTGGTCTTGCAGCCGAATGACGTAGAAAAGCTGCGTCCGCTGACGCGCCTTTTCGTCAATACCATGCTGGCCAAGACTGTCCGGGATATGAAATTCGATGTTCCGGCAGAGAAGAAACAGAGGCTGCTTTTGATGCTCGACGAGTTCCCACAGCTCAAGAAGATGGAAACCATCGAGAATACGCTGGCCATCTGCGCCGGATATGGCGTCAAAATCTGCACGGTCGTCCAGAGTATCACGCAAATCAACCAGATCTATACGAAGGATAATTCCATCCTGGACAACAGCCAGATCCAAATCTACATGACGCCCTCGAATATCCAGCAGGCCAAGGAACTCTCAGAAATCATGGGCGACAAGACCATACGGGAACACAATCAGTCCGGTAAAGGGCTGGCCGATAAGTCCACATCGGAGTCGAAGATTAGCCGCAAGCTCATGAATCCGGATGAGATCATGCGCATGAGCAAGAAGAAGGAACTGGTCATGGTGCAGGGAGCAAAGCCAATCTTGGCCAAGAAGATTCAGTGGTTCAATGTCCCGTTCTTCAAGAAGCGCGTCTATGATCCGCAGCATGGCAATAAAGGTGGCATCCCCAATCCGCAGTTCAGTGATGTATGTACGGAAGTGAAAACATATGAAGAATTGTTCCGCGTACATGCGCCGGAAGTGGCCGATGTACTGGAAAAGCAAGCAGCCGTCACAAAAGCAAGAAAAGCTGCTGAAAAGAAAGAGAATCCTCCCGCATCTCCTGTGGCACCTCAAGCGGCTGCGCAGCCCATGGTTCCTGCACAGGATCGAGAAACGCGTGAAGTGGAGAAGGAGACAGTAACACATGCAGAAAACGAGAAAGCCCCTGACGTGCCGCAGCCTTCCGGCAGTCCAGCAGCTGAAGCCGCTGACAAAGATCGAGGCGGGGAAGACCGTCGAAGCACTGCCGACACTCACCATGAAGAGCCGGGGCAAGCTCATCCGGAAGCGCAGCAAGTAGCAACGTCGCAGCAGCCTGCGAATGTCCATGATAGACATCCGGAAGAAAAGCGCAAAGAGGGCACGGAATCCAGCAAGCCGGATACCAGTGATGAATCGGATGATCCTGCTGTGCTGAAATGGCTGAGTGGCAGGAAAAAGAAGCAGGATGTCCATGATGGACATCCTGTGACGGAGAAGAAAGAAGGAGATGAACACAATGGATCAGGAGAAGAAGGAGCATAATCGTACCCTTGATGCTCTGGCCAATTCTATGGGCCGGGAAATCGTCGATTATATGCACGATGACAACATCAATGAAGTTGCCCTGAATACTGATCAGCGTCTGTGGATTGATACCGCAGACCACGGCTGGGAAGATACCGGACTCATCATTCCGCCGCCACAGGCCAAGCGCATCATCTACGGCGTCGCAGCCCTTTCCGGCACGACCATCGATATTGAGAACAAGCCATACCTGGAAGCAGAGATCAAGGAATCGTATCTGTTCGGGAAAGCGCGCTTTCAGGGAGAACTCCCGTCCATCGTGGACTACCCAAGTTTCAACATCCGCAAGCATTCTTCACGCGTGTTCGGTCTCGACGATTATGTCCGGCAAGGCACGATGAGTGCGCATCAGCGGGATGTCATCATCCAGGCGGTGAAGGATCATTGGAACATCATCGCTGCCGGAGGTACGAGCAGCGGCAAGACAACGCTCCTGAACGCCGTGCTGGCCGAAGTATCGAAGACCGGCGACCGCATCGTCATTATCGAGGATACCGGAGAACTTCAATGTACAGCCCCCAATCATGTAAACCTCAAGACGCAGCGGCCTATGATTGACATGGACACACTCCTGCGCATCACGCTGCGCAAATCGCCGCGCCGTATCGTCGTAGGCGAGGTTCGCGGCAAGGAAGCTCTGTCGCTCTTGAAAGCCTGGAATACCGGACACGATGGAGGCTGCGCAACGGTTCACAGCGATTCCGCCGAAGAAACGCTGTACCGTCTGGAGCAGATGATCGCCGAAGTATCCGTCAATCCACAGCCCGCCATGATTGGCCGGTCGGTAGACATGATCATCTACATCAAGAAAGAAGGCATCAAACGCCGTATTGATGAGATTATCCACGTCAAGGGATATGACAAAGTGACGCAGGAATACGAGATCGAGCATATCGCCTGATGTCCATCATGGACATCGACAAAATGCCCTGCGTGAAATAAAACGGCGTTTCCTCGGGTAACGCATCCCGTACAATAATGAGTGTTAAAAGCAATGAGCCTTGCGGCTTACACGGATTCATGCGAAAGGATGATTTTTATGAAGAAGATCAAAATCACGAAAGCAGACATCAAGAAGTTCCTGACGGATCATCAGGATGCGCTGTCTTGCATGGCCATCATGCTCTTGGTCCCTGCGGTCGGCATGGCCAGCGATGCATCGAGCATCGAGATCACGCCGCTTCAGAAGCCGATGGAGACTCTGGTCAAATTTGTTTCCGGCCCATTCGCCGGAACCATCACGGTTGGTTCCCTGGTCATCGGCTTGGCGAACTACCGCATGGGTGGCAGCCAGTCCATCACCAAGGATTCCGCAATCGGCGTTGGCTGCGGTGCTGCAATGACGCAGGTAGATACGCTCTGCCAGTCGCTCGGCATCACGGCATCCAGCCTCACATTTTGATAGGAGGTGTCACACCGCGATCGTTTTGTCAGATTCGGGTTCGATTGGTTTGAACGGTTCTGCAAGAAGTTCAACGTGGAGATTGTGGTCGTGAAGAACGAGAAGCTGTCTCCGCAGGAAGAGCTGGTACAGGATATTGTCAGTATACTTCATGTATTTTCTTGTCGGCTTTATGGATTACGTAAGTACAAGAAGCAGATTGAAGGAGATGAGGAACTTGCTGAAGGCATTCAAGACAGAGCTCCGTCTCACCGAGGGGCAGAAGGATAAAGTCCGCCGTTCACTCGGCATCTGCCGCTTCCTCGCAAATCAATACATTGCCCGAAATATCTGGCTGTACCGCCTGTATCAGCGCGGCGTCCTCGATGAGAAACAGCGTCGTTTTGTCACAGCCAATGACTTCGACAAGTACGTCAATCACGTGATGAAGAAGAAATTCCCTTGGATTGACCAATGCGGCTCTAAAGCGCGTAAGAAAGTTCTCGTCAATGCGGAGCAGGCGTTCAGACGCTTCTTCAAAGGTCAGGCGCATTTCCCACGCTTCAAGCGGAAGAACCAGCAGAATGTGAAGCTCTACTTTCCGAAGAACAACAAGGGCGACTGGACGATCTGGCGGCACAAGATACAGATTCCGACCATCGGCAGAGTACGCCTGAAGGAATTTGGCTACCTGCCGCAGGGCGTGACCATCAAGAACGGGCACGTCTCCTATGAAGCGGGCCGCTACTACGTCTCGGTCACGGCCGAGATTGAGGAAACGAGCCGCTATAACAATGACTTGGAAGCATCGTACCATCCACAGTCGGATGGCATCGGTGTGGACCTTGGTGTCAAATCCCTTGCCATCGTCAGCGACGGCAGGATTTTTGAAAATATCAATACGTCTTCTCGGGTCAGACGGCTCGAGAAGCGGCTGAGAAGAGAGCAGAGGCATCTCAGCCGCAAGTACGAGATGCGAAAGAAGAAAGGTGGTAGTACTGTTACTGCCTCTGCAAACATAGAGAAAAAGAAATTATCGGTACAGAGACTGCATCAGCGGCTGGTGAATCTTCGTTGCAATCACGAGAATCTGGTCATCCACGCACTGGTCGAGCAAAAACCACGCTTCATTACGATAGAAGACCTCAACGTGACCGGCATGATGAAGAACCGCCATCTCGCAAAAGCAGTAGCGCAGCAGCGCTTCTACTCCTTCCGCGAGAAACTCCGGCGCAAGTCAGAAATCATCGGCATCGAGTTCCGCATCGCGGACCGCTTCTACCCGAGTTCCAAGACCTGTCACGCCTGTGGGCACGCGCATAGCGGCCTGAAACTAAAAGACCGTATCTACGTCTGTCCCGCATGTGGCTACACAGAAGACCGCGACTTGAATGCAGCGCTGAATCTGCGCGATACGAAGAAGTATTATATCGCCTGATTCACGATTCATATCTCGATAAATGTACCGATGGCTAGTCGGGAACAGGCCGTTGCCTTGCGAGGCAAGGAACACGGCCAACGCCTTTGGAGTGTACAAGAACTTGTGAGTAGTCTCAGGCTTGCTTGGACAAAAGCATACACGATGAATAAGGAATTTTTCTAAGACATGCACATTTTTGTCTATGTTTTTAGTAGCAGTCTCCTATGGAAGAAAGCAATGATGGTTACTCGATGACGCATCTGCCGCTTTATCAGTCGTTGACCGAACACATCTTGTTTGCCGGTGCGCCGACCAGCGTGCTGGTTGTCCTGGCGATTGTCACGCTCCTGTTCGTTGCGATGTTTCAGTTCTACTACATCGTAGCAATCACGGGGCCGCTCTATTTCCTGAGCGTGTATTTAGCGGAAGATGATGCACAGTCTTTTGACTGCTATCTCATCTACAAGACAAAAAACGACTATTATTCTACCTGACTCTGGAAAGCGAGATTTCATCTGCGAAAATCTCGCTTTTTTCACAGAGAAAGGAATCAGCGAGGAAGAAGTGACGAATTTGACATGGAAAGAATATGAGATGGATCCGACGTGCGTAGCGGACTGGCTTTCCTGGGGAGGACTGGTGCATCCCAGCATCATGCGCGGAAAAGATGACAGTTTCTTCGGCGTCCTGGCCTATGAGCCGTATCAGCCGTTGGCAGGAAAGCCGATTATCCTGCCGGAGTTCAAGAACGGCTGGTGCTTCTGGATGGAGCATCAACATCAGCAGCATCGGGACAGGCATTACCTGGTAGTAGCATGGAATCCGTTTTTCAACCGGGGACATATCATAAACGGGATCCTCAAGAAGAGCATGGACTGGGATGAAGCAAAGGAAACATTCCTGCATCTGCTGCAAGATACGCGCCATGCCTTGGAACAAGTGACAAAGTGTCGTCTGCTGGAATACCAGGAAATCCTGGATTTTCTGGAGTTTTCCCTCTCCATCGGTGACCGGCATGTCGAGATGCCAGAAGTGCCGCTCTACTTGGATGCGCTGCTCTCGCAGGATATCGACTTGGACTTCACGCACAGCCATTTGCGTATCGACGGGAAGAAGTTGTGCGTCCTCTCTTTGACAGCCTCCTGCGAGGACGAACAGCTTGAGAAGATTCTTGACGCCTTCGAGGCGCAGGATTATCGGCACGTTCGCCGCCTGCTGCTTTTCAGTCCGAAGCGGGCAAAGAAAGAAGAGCTTTGGTATACAGCCAACTGGTGTCCGGGGCGAGGCTCCATCCGGCAGCTCATCAATCAGGACATTTTGAAGACGCTTAACGGCTATCATATGGACGCATTCTTCTTCCCATTCTACGAAGACCAGTATCCGGCTGAACGCGACCGTCTCGTAGCGCTGCTCGATTCCATGGAGCTGCCATATCTCATTGAGAACTATCATCAGAAGAATGTCTGGTGGGGAAGCCTGCCGGGAATGTTCCGCTCGAATATCGTGCCGCCAATCCTGGGATTTGACAGCCTGGATGAACTGCTGGCGCATGGACACAAGAAAGGAGGAGAGGCCGATGTATAGGACAAGCTGGTTCCGGCGCAACGAAAAGCCGCTGCGCGATGTCATGATCTGGGGGCGCATCATTCGCGCAGAAATGCCGAGTACGAACGACCCGGCCTACATTGTCTTGAATAAGGATGGATCGATGCAAGTCACGTTCTCTTACCATGGGCCGGATCTCGATTCTGCCATCCAGCAGGAATTGGCTTCCATCACCTTGCAGCTCCATCTGGCCCTGGCCGCCATCCCGACGGACTGGTGCCTGTACTTTGAAGCACAGCGTATCCCGTCTACCGAATATCCGACGGAGAATCACTTCCCCGATCCGCTGACCTGGGCGATGGATCAGGAGCGCAAAGAACTCTTCAGCAGCGGCAGTCACTTCGAGTCGAAGTTCTACGCTACTCTTTACTGGATGGCCCCGCCGGACAGCCGCGAGAAGATGAAGGAACTCCTGGTAGAGGGCCGGGAACACAAGGAGATTCACGGCGAGGATACCATCCAGGCATTCATGGAACAGGTCAAGAAATTTTACGATACCTTCACCGGCCAGCGTATTCCGATTCAGCTCCTGACCGCAGACGAGACCCTGACCTACCTGCATTCTACCGTATCCGACCGTCCAAGACCGCTGCATCTTCCCAAGCATCCCATGCTGATTGATAAATATCTGTACGACACACCGCTTTATGGCGGCCTGGAACCGAAGCTCAACAAGACGCACATCCGCGTCATCTCGCCAATCAAGTACAGTAAGACAACGGACTTCGGCTACTTTGATGTTCTGAATCAGCTAGACTTTCCTTATCGTTGGTCGACGCGTTGCTACTGCCTCTCTAAGGCTGACAACCTCAAAGAGCTGGAAAAAATCCGGCGCAAGTGGAGGGCTAAGCTACAGAAAATCTGGAGCTACATCATCCACTCGCGGGAGCCGGATACGGATCGCTACAACGACAAGCATGTCGTCAGCCTGCTCGATGAAATCGAGTCCGCGCAGATGGCGGTGGAATCGGATTCCTTCGGCTACGTGTATTACACGACCGCTGTCATCGTGATGGATGAGGATGTCGAAGCCGTGGAGAACAAGGCACGTGTCGTCCGTCAGGTGTTCGTCGATCGCGGCTTCAAGGCCCAGATTGAGAATGTCAACGCTCTGGACGGCTGGATGGGCAGCCTTCCCGGCATGGTGGGCCATAATATCCGCCGGGAACTCGTTTCCACCGGCAATTTCGTTCACCTGATGCCGCTTTCCGACATCTGGGCAGGCCCGGCCTGGAACAAGCATCTGGATGGCCCGCCGCTCCTTTACACGCAGACCTCCGGCAATACGCCGTTCCGTCTGAACCTGCATGTCGGTCCCATCGGCCATACCATGCTGGTTGGCGATACGGGTGCCGGTAAATCCGTCCACCTGAACTGCATCGAAGCCGCGTTCCGCAAGTATGAGAATGCCCGCATTATCATCTTCGATAACGGCAAGAGTTCCAAAGTCCTAACGTATGGTGTCGGCGGCAAATTCTACGACCTGGGTGAAGAGGGGGAGAATGCACTGTCCTTCCAGCCTCTGGCGCAGGTCGACAACATCCATGAACGCCAATGGGCGCAGGAATGGCTTTGCGATTTCCTGCGTGAGGAGAACGTCGAGATTACGCCGCGCATCAAGAGCCTGATCCGTGATGCGCTCGGCATTCTGGCGGACTCTCCACTGGCCTTCCGCACCATCACAAACTTCATTGACTATTTACAGGATGACGAGCTGAAAACAGCATTTTATCCGCTCGCCAAAAATGACCAGAACGGCAACGCCGGTGAGTACGGCAATATCTTCGACTCTGACGAAGACACGCTCAAGCTGTCTTCCTGGCAGACGTTCGAGATGGGCAAGATCATCAATCAGAAGAGCATCATCGGCCCGACATTGATGTTCATCTTCCATCGCATCGAGAACCTTCTCAAAGGCTATGATGGCCATGACATCACGAAAGACGGGCCAACCCTGATTGTCCTGGATGAGTGCTGGATGTTCTTCAAGAATCCGCTTTTTGCAAACAAGATTGAGGACTGGCTGCGCACCTTGCGTAAGTTCAACGCCAGCGTCATCTTTGCTACACAGTCTCTGGACGATGTCGTGAACTCTCCGCTCTTCGATATTATCCTCGGTTCCTGTAAGACTCATATCTTCCTGCCGGATGAACTGGCCCTGGAGCCAAAGCGCAAGAAAGTCTATGAGCAGTTCAAGCTCAACGAACGCCAGATGGAGATCCTGTCACAGGCCAAGAAACGGAAGCATTATTACTATACGTCTTCCGAAGGCTCGCGCCTCTATGATCTCGGCTTGGAATACTGCCCGCTGACATTGGCTTATGTGGCGGTTGATAAGAACGGTTTGAATCGGTGCGAGCAGATCCTGACGGAATTTGGCCCGGAAGCCTTCAATGAACACTGGTTGGCAGAACATAATCTCATGCTGCCGGAATGGAAAGGAGAATCCTCATGATTGTGATGTGTATGCTCGGCATGAGCCTGCTCTTTGCGGTTTATGCGTCAATCCGCGTGAACCGTCTGGAAGAGCGCGTGGAATGTTTGGAGAAAAAATCCCACTTGAAGACGGAGGAGAGAAAGGACTGAGTCAATGGAACCGGCAACACGCGCCTATCAGCGCATCATCATGAGCGAAGATCTCCGCTCGAACGCGCAGCAGCTTTATCAGCAGCTGCGGGAAGAAGCCGAAGAGCAGGGACTGGATTATGAAGAAGTCAAGCGTCGGCACTGCCAGGAGTTCGAAAACCTGTACCTGCCGCAGGATCTCAAGGTCATCTGCGACATGCTGGAACACGGCTATTCCATGCGGGAGGTCACAGAAGCTTATACCGACCAGAACCTCTTCGCGCGGGACATCAAAGTCCCCGAACTGGTCAAGATTTACGAAGACAAGGTACTGAGCCGGGTCAACGACGAACGCAAAAAGCGTTCCGGCCAGGAATTCGACCGTGCCAGAAATGCCTATGAAGCGTATCGGCAGAATAACGGCAACAAGTATGACGATCATGATGACGCTTATCAGGACTACCGGGAAGGCGAAGTCATCATCGCCATGATGGTCAAGGACGGCTATTCCGAGCAGACCATCGCCGATGTCTTGGAAGCACGTTCGGATTACGATTCTGCCTACATCAAGAGCATCATGGAGAAGTGCGGCCATGTCAAGCAGGCGTACCTGGACATCCGGAATGCACCGGATACCCTGGATGATGCCCGGAATGGCTATGATGTTTACCGCATCTTCGCCAAACGCTACATGGATCGCACAGGGGCCAAGCTCCTGAACTACGACGATGACATCGGCATCGTCAAGGACATGAAGGAACAGGAATTCCCGGAAGAACTGCTTCAAAATGTCCTGCTGCACGCTTCACCTGTCGCCAAGGAGCCGGGACGGAATCCCGACGAGTACGTCAAGGCCCTGCTGGCGGGAGAAGAAGACCGGGAAGAACTGAAGGAAGCCCTGGACGAGCCGGTGCTGACCTGTGAAGAGCAGTACAAAGACCTGATCGAGCAGTATGACAAGGATCTGAAAGAGCGCGGTCACCTAATGGGCATCCAGAATACAGACCGTCCTTATTACGACTGCCTGGCTGTGCGGGAACTCTTGTCCCGCCATTACATGGACGACGAGATCATGCAGGCCCTTAATGAGCAGAGCGGGGTGGCGGCTTCCACGCGTCCCAACTACGCCTTGTGGCTGGTCGAGAAGGCTAAGAAGCTGCTCAAGAAGGAGCAGAACCTCTTGCATGAGAAGTTGCCGGACATCCAGAAAGGACTGACCTACGCGGCCCTTACCGCAGCAGGCATTTCCGCTGCGGTCATCATGGCTTCCATCCTGCGGGAACGCCTGGCATTGAACCCCAGTCTGGAGCAGCATCTTTTTGCCGCTTATCTTGATAAAGACCTAGCTGAAGCCTGCCTGAACCGGTATCCGGACTTCGATAGGGAAGCCCTGGCCGGGGCCTTGGCCGATTCGCCGCGTGCCATCATTCTTTCTGGCAGCCGCTTGCCGGAAGAGGAACAGTATGCCGAGCATGTCATCCAGGCTGCGGAGAAACGTCTGGAGTCTCACCATAAGAGCGTGGAGCAGCAGAAGTCTATCTTCGAGGAGTTCAACAAACAGCACGGCCTGGCCTATCAGGGCGTAGCACCGCAGGACAATCTGTCCGCGTTCCACTGTGGCCGTACCGCCTTACAGATGATGCTGAAAGGATACGAGCCGCTGGCTATCCGCGAAGCTATCCTGGCAACCGAAACGCCGGACGACCGCCTGCCGGAAACCTTTGCCGATGAGATTTTGGAACGGACGCATCAAGTATATGACCGGCTCATGCGGATCAAGAACTATCAGCCCGAGACTGTGCCAAAACCGCAGGAAGAAGATGCGAAATCCTTCTATGAGCGTGCCATTTATGAGCAGTACCAGAAACGTCACTTCATCAAGAGCAGCATGGACGTAGATGTCGTCAAGGCCATGCTGGCTTATGGGAAGTTCAACGGCAGGGAAATCCGGGAAGCCTTGCAGGAGCTGTCGCCTATCGCAATCGAGCCGGGACGGGATGCCAGCTACTACCAGAAATACGTCCTGCCGAATGCGAAGAACCGGCTGATGGATGAGAAGGACAAGCTGAACCAGTATCATCCAGTCCCGCGTAAGCTCCATGCGGAAACGGCGCAGGAAGAATATGCGTATCACCGCAGCCGGATCCGGGATGCCATCGATCTGCCGTACAATCCGCAGATGGACGCATTGATTGCCGAAACCATGCTGATTCAGGGCTTTGCCCCTCCGGATATTGCCGAAGCCATGCAGAACGAATCGCCATGCCGGGGCGAGCAGAGTGACTACGGAGTCCTCCTGGTCAATCACGCCCGTTTCCAGCAGGCAAATGACGAAAAGCAGCAGGAAGAAGAACGCGGGGCAAGCCGCGTCAGGACTTATACCGATACCGTAGAAGAAGTCACGGAGGAAGTGACGACCACAACCACGACGGAAACCACAATCGTATCGGATTCATAAAACAGAATGGAGGACGAGAATGAGATGAGACGAATATGGAAATCGCTGCTGTGCCTGGCTGTGCTTGGCCTCTCCTGCCTGTCGTTTTCCGCAGGCAGAGGCGAAGCCGCAGACATCTACACAGTCATTTCAAATGATGTGGCAAGCTATAACGGCGATGCCGAGCAGGTGGACTGGATCACGAATGCCATCTGCTATGCTTCCGCACAATACCAGGTCGATCCGCTGCTCATTACTGCCATCATGGAGAATGAGAGCAAGTTCAGTTTCAGCACGTTCTATCACACATCTTCGGCAGGAGCCATCGGCCTCATGCAGCTCATGCCGGATACCGCCTCGGCCATCGGCGTGAATCCCTTCGATCCGCTGGACAATGTGCTTGGTGGTGCATCCTACCTACGGACGTGCTTGGATGATTTTGCGGGATATGGTGACTATGCCGTGACGGATGCCGTGGCAGCCTACAATGCCGGGCCGCAGGCGGTCTACAACTATGGCGGCTGCCCGCCGTATGCCGAAACACAAGCCTACATCGTGAATGTTTCAGACTCCTATAACCGCCTCTTGGCGCATTATGGAGATGGATACTGAAAAGGGGGAATTTCCCATGCTGTCCATGATAAGCAGCCGAAAGAAAGCCGTTATCGCGGCTGGTGTCGTGATGGGACTGGGCGCATCCGTCCTGGTGATGCCTGTCGTCCTACGCCCGAGTCATGCTGCCGTCGCGGTATTCGATGCAGAGAATATTGCCAAGGCCATTGAGATGGTCGCACACACCTTGAACATCCAGAACCTCAACCTCGACCAGCTGATTCTTCAGAAAATCAACATGAAGCATCTGCCGGATGAGACAAAGGAAAAGCTGGATCAGAATGACAAAGAAGCGAAACAGGGAATAACTTGGGCAGATACCTCCAACGCATCGCAGAATGCAGAGATTTTGAAGAAGATGGGACTCTCGCCGAGCATCCTCAATAAGACGACGACCCCGGCGGACATCCTCAAGAATCAGATGGGCGATCTTGGTAAAATCTTCAAGCAGGGGGAAGTGCCGATTATGCATGAAATGGCGCAGAACAACGCCAAGGCATTGGATGCCAGCTTTGTGGATGCGGCAACAGCAGCCCGGGGCGTCCAGAAATCCGATGACGCCATCAGTAAGAGTGTCGATGAAGCTGTCAAAGCTGCTGCCAACGCAGAAGGTGACATGCAGGTGCAGCAGTCCCTCGTAGCCTTGAGTGCAGCAAATGTACGAGCTACGGAGAATAGCAACCGCCTGCTGGCCCAGCTGGTCGCAACGCAGTCCCAGAAAGGCTATGCCGACAATCTGGAGAAGGCCGCCGTGGAACAGCTGGAAGAAGTATCGCGGCAGAAGCTGACGGAATGGGTCAAGAACTGGTGATGGATGTCCATCATGGACATCGAAAGGGGATGAAGAAATGGCCGAAGAAGCAAAAGAAACAGAACCAACGGTAGATTCTCAGCTCATGATGACTTACCTGAACACTTATCCCGGCGACAAGGAATTTGAGGAATTGCCCAACTCGCCGTTGGCCGCTATCGAGAACGCCGTTCCGAAAGAGGATGCGCTCTTCGACATGAATATCAGTGACTGCGATCTCTATTATTCGTTCCTGGCGGATGTCGTCAAAGAGCATCCCATGGATCTGGAGAAAGAAGAAGAGATTTTTCCCCGCCAGAGGGATGTGGCCCTGGCCATGTGGAAAGCGGACATGGACTACTTCCGGATTATCCGCTGCCTGACGTACATGCCGCTCAACATCGGCACCTCAGACCGCTACACCGATGCCGTCATCGCTGTGGCGTCTACCATCAATCCTGTCCTGACATTGCCGGAAGTCCAGCAGGCCAAGCCTATCAATCAGCTGACTTACGACAGCAGCAATCATGACATCTACCATGCCTATCTAAAGGCCGTCTTACAGCGCAATCCATCACAGAGACTGCGGGATGCCGATAAGGAAGTCGTGAAACTCCTACACCGCGCGAAGCTTCCGGCAGATACCATCCGGAACTGCCTGATGGATAATTCTTTGGAGTTCATGATGCCCGCACCAACCGGAGATGCTGTGACGGATTACCAGAAGGAGCTGGCCGTAGTCAATCGACTGAAGACTCTCTTGCAGGAAGCCTATCAGGAGATTGAGCCGAAACGTCCGATGTCCATGTTGGACATCAACCCGCTGGATGAAGATAACGTCGTCTATCAGAAGATGCAGACGGCCATCCGCCAGATGAAAGACCAGCATGAGCGAGGAGACAGCTTCCAGTATTGGGAGAAGTCCATCCGCATCATGCAGGAAACGCTGAACCGTTTCAACGCTTTCCAGAATCTCAGCAAGACTGTTACCATCCTGACTGTCGGCGTTGCGCGTGCGGCAAAGGAATGCGAAGTCAAGACGCCGCCGGAGCTGGAGCAGATCCAGAAACAGCTGCAAATCCTCAATCAGCAGACCGACCGGCGCAAGCAGGACTGGGTGACACTACGGGAAACGGCAGACCGTATCGTCAAGATCTCCACGCAGCTTGTCGGCGAGCTACGTGAGAAGCGGGCGAAGAATCCACTGTTCCAGCTGGTGGAAGTCCAGCACGCAAGGCCCTTGGCGCAAGTTCTGCAAGAACCGAAGCCTGTGCCGAAGGATATCTATTTTGCCTCGCTGCGTCAGATTGCCAGAGGGAATCCCGGTATCTTGCCCGACCAGGCCGACCTGTTGGTGGCGAAACAGTTGCGTGCTGCAAAATTATCCGATGATGTCTGTCTGATGGCTTTGCGGGCCTCGCCGTGCTTCCGCCAACTCGACAGCAGCCAGAAAATGGCAGCGGCCCGCTCCGTCCTGGACGCCGTGGATGCGCCGCCGGAACATAGAAGGGAAGAGGGGAACCATCGATGAAAGGAAAATCTTCGTATTGGGTGCTGGGCCTCTTGGCCATCGCATTCCTCGCAGCCCATAGCGATATCGCACTTGCTGCCTCGTCCGAATCTCTGGTGAGCCAGGGAACCGGCATCGGCGGAACGTTTGACAAGGACTTCGAGACCATCGCCAAAGCCTTTGTCGCGATTGCCAAAGTCGTTGTGGTCATCATGACCTGCGTCGCCCTGGGCATGGTCATGTGGGGCGTAGAAGACGGCAAGAAGACCATGTGGAACTGGATCTTGGGAGCTGGCCTGGCTGTCAACATTGGCAGCTTCCTGCTCAGTGTCTTCACCATGCCGGATGTCTCCAGCTCTGGCGCAGCCGTTACACCATTCGTGCCGGATCTCAAGAGTTCCAATGACGGCAAGATCAGCGTCCTTGGGGACTTCATGTCCACCTATCAGCAGGTCATCAACCACGGCGCATCCGTCATCACGCCAATCTGCATCCGTATCCTGCTCATCCTCACCGTTATCGAAGCGTCCTGGGAGCTTTCGTTCAAGCTGATCTCCGGCGACAAGATCAAGTACCTGCTTTCGCTGTCCATCAAGGTTGGCTTCATCATCTTCCTTCTGGAGAACTGGGTGGGAGGTATGGGCCTCATGACTGCACTCTCGCAGGGCTTTGAAACCATGGGCCTCATGGCAGGCGGCACAACAGCAGATGTTTCGCCGGATAACATCGTCAACAACGCCATCCAAATTTTCTCCGTCTTCTGGGACAAGGCGCATTTCAACAGCCTGGGCCTCCTGGTCGTGAACTGCGTGTCTCTGCTGACGATGATCGTGCTGCTCTTCCTCACCGCCATCGAGATGTTCATGGCGCGGGTGGAGTTCTACACCATGGCCATGCTGGTCATGCCGCTCCTGCCGTTCATGATCACCTCGAAGTTCAGCTTTCTTTCCGATAAAGCCATTGGCGCGATGTTCAACCTGGCCATCAAGATCATGGCCATCGCCTTCATGACGACCATCATTGAACCGTTCCTGAACGGCTTTGCACAAAAAGTGGCCGGTACCAAGGATGCCTGGGAGCAGGTCGGCATCATCTTCCAGGTGCTGCTCTGTGCGCTCATCCTCTATATCCTGGTGCGGAAGATCTCGGAACTGGCTTCCGGCTTGCTCAACGGCCAGCCATCGCTCGGTGGCAGCAGTATGACTTCGACGATGCGCGGCGCAGTAGGCGGTGCAGCTGCCGCTGCTGGCAATGTGCGTGGTGCTGCGGCTTTGGCCAAAGCTACCGGACACTCTGGAGCAGGCGGCCTTACTGTCGGCACACTGGCCCAGCTTGGCAAAGCAGCCATGCGCTCCAATCCGGCAGTGCGAGGGTATCGGGCTGGTATGAGGAATATTCAACGGAAGAATCAGACGGAGACGAGTTCGCGTATTGCGCGTAGCATAGCAAAAAATCCAAAAGAAAACGAAGGCGATAAAACGAAATAAAGCGTTAAAGGAGAGGGCGTTTAGCCCTCTCCTTTAACGCTTTATGGTAGGAGTATGATTTTGTTCCAGATTTGAAACCTTGTTTTCCAAGGAGCGAACCTTTTCTTGAAGCATTAGGTTTTGCTCCAGTAAGATTTTTATATTTTTGTTTGTTTCTTCAATTGTCGCCAAAAAGTTTGGGGCATACATTTCAAAAGCATCATCAAAACTTGTGGCACATATATTATTCCATAGGGTATGTTGCATCATGTATGGAAAATCATCATATGTATATCCTGTTCGTGTGGTGTAGGAGAAATTTTTATCATGATTTTTTAGTGCTTCTTCAATCGTATGTGATTCCTTTTTCTTGGAAAACAACCCCATGGCGAGTCCTCCTTGTCAATATCCATAATGGA
>NZ_JBJEXT010000066.1:0-81265 GCF_051886055.1 Mitsuokella apri
CTTCTGGCAAAGATATAGAAATTGGTGCTTGACAAAAGGCACTACATAACAGAAAAGAGGTGATAAAATGTAGCACATGAAGGACTATCTCCACCATTACGGCTTGAAGGTCCACATCTACCCCAGCGACCAACAGAAAAAAATAATCCAGCGCAATGCTGATGCCGCCCGATTCGTGTACAACGAAATGGTTGCCGTAAATCAGGAGATCAGCCGTTTTGGCAAACACAATATCTGCATTGATTTTATCGAGCAGCGCGTCAGGGAACTGCGGGACAGCATTCATTCACTCACGACTTTAAATATGATAGGATGAAAATTCTCGGTTATGAAGCGCGCACGCAGCATTCTGTCTATTATCAGAAAAAATCGCCATCCTACGATGACGATTTTTTCTCTCTCATACTGCAAAATTTATTCCATCAAAAAGCCAGACCATTATCTCGTGCAAGTTTTTTCACCTCTTCAACAGAAAGCTGTGTAGTTTCCGCAATAAAATTCACCGACATCCCCTTGCGCAGTAGGGACAGAGCAATTCCTAGAATCGCGCGCTTCTTATCCGCACGGCCTTCTGCACGCCCTTTCTCGATTCCTTTCTCGAGGCCTTCGGCAACGCCATCTTCCTTCGCGATTTCGAGCGCACGTTTCTGATCCCATTTAAAATTCACCATGTCGAACACCTCTTTCTCATTTTCCGCAAAATAGTCAGCCATGAGGTCGTGAGTCTTGCAGTACGCAATAGCCAGACGAACAGCCCGTGCAAGATCGTGGCTTTCCGCGTAATAATCGCGGGTCTTCTGCACGAAAATGCTGTAGCACCGCAGCTCGTAGCATTGATTCAAAAGCTCGCTGTGTTCCGAATAGTTGATATTATAGCAGTCCACCACGAGTTCAAGCGTATCCGTCTCATGCGCAAACGCATCGGAAAGACGCAGTTTCTGGTAGGCAAGTTCTTCCTGATGCCCATTGTAAAGCACATAGAATTCCGGTGCCGGAATTTCTACCATCTGCGAGCGGTATACGATATCCCTGCCAATCTGACGGCTGTAGATTTTCGCGATATACCAGAGCATCCGCAGTGCCATATTGGGATTCCACGAGCTCTGATGTTCCATGAGGATGATATCGCGGTTGCCGATACGAAAACTGATGTCATTCTTGATATCGTTGAAAAATACACCCTTGAGCGTCGTAATCGTGATATCCTTTGTGTCGATCTCACGCCCAGTCAGCCCCTTGTAGAGACTCGCCAGCCTCGCTTTATCATTGAAGATATGACGAAAAAGCGAATCCTTATAACTCCGTTTGGCCTTCATTGCGCGCCCTCCCTCTTTTTATCTTTATTATACCATTCCATTCTGGAAAGAAGAAGTGGCCCTGTTTTTTCATCCTCTCACCAAGCTGCCTATGCAGCTTTATCGACAAAGGCCCTGCCCAGAGATTCATGAATCTGTGAGCAGGGCCTTTTTTAAGCCTATATTATATAGTAGGAAACTGCTTTACTGCAGTACGGACGGCAGCCACGTGGCGAGCTGCGGAGCGAGGCACAAGAGGACGATTTCAAGGGCCATGATGATGGCGAAGGGCACGGAGCCCTGAATGATCTGGCCGATGGTGCTGTCGGGGCTGATGCCTTTGATGACGAAGAGGTTCATGCCAACCGGCGGGGTAATGAGGGCAAGTTCCATGTTGATGAGCATGACGACGTTGAACCAGATGAGATCAAAGCCCAAGGACTTGACAATCGGATAGAGCATCGGCAGCGTGATGAGGATGATCGAGACCGTTTCGAGCACGCAGCCGAGGGCCAGAAGGACGAGGTTGATGCCGATGAAGATGAACCAGCGGCTGACCTGCGCGTTCGTGACGAGCGACATCAGGGCCTGCGGGGCCTGCAAAGCCGTCAGGATAAAGCCGAAGAGCATCGCGCCAATCATGATGGCGAAAATCATCGAAGTTGTCTTGACCGTGTCCTGCAGAATGACGCCCATGTCACGGAGTTTTACGGTGCGGTAAACGAAAAACGTGATCACGAGGCTGTAGAACGTGCCGACGGCAGCGGCTTCAGTCGGGGTGAACAGGCCCGTGTAGATGCCGCCGACGACGATAATCGGCAGAAGCAGGCCCCAGATGTTTTCTTTGAGGGTCGCCATGCGCTCTGACCAGCTCGCCGGCTGCTGACGCTCCATATGGCGGCAGCGGAAGACAAGGTAGCAGATAAAAAAGAGCGTCATCAAAGCGCCCGGCACGATGCCCGAGATAAAGAGTTTGCCGACCGACTCGCCCGTGATGGAGCCATACAGGATCATCGGGATGCTCGGCGGGATCAGGATGCCGAGCGTGCCGCCCGCAGCGACGGCGCCGAGGACGGTCGTACGCTCATAGCCGCGCTTGAGCATTTCCGGAATAGCCATGGCGCCGATGGTCACGGCTGTGGCCACGCTTGAGCCCGAAATAGCGGCAAAAATCGCGCAGGCGAAAATCGTCGCAACGCCGATGCCGCCCGGCAGATGGCCGAGCCATTTGCTGCCAAGTTCGAAGAGGCCGTTGCCGACCTTGCCCTTTAAGAGAATCTCGCTCATGAGGATGTAGAGAGGCACAGCGACGAGGACAAAATCGTCAAGGGTCTTATAGGCGATGACCGGAATCTGCGTGAACGCAGCCGGACCGCCGAGGAAAAACAGCATGCCGAGCACGCCGCCGAGCATGAGCACAAAGGCCACGGGCATGCCGAGGGCAAATAAAGCTAAAACGATGATGGCAAAAACAGCTGACATTTAACGCACCTTCCTTTCCTTCTCCTCTGCTTTCTCTTTTGTCAGCGGCAGACGCAGCAGCTCAAAGAGGAAACGGCGGGCAATCTCGCCTAAGAGCAGGAAGGAGCCTGCAACGAGTGCAAACTGCGGAATAAACAGCGGAAAGCGCAAAATGGACGGCGAAAGTTTATGATAGGTATAGGACGATGTCACAAGGTCCATGCTCTCCGTCATGAAAATCAGGAACAGCAAAAACGAGACGACGTTCAGGGCCATATCGAGTTTGCGCTTTGTCTCCGGAGCAAAGCGGCCGGCGAAAATGTCGACGCGCACATGGGCGTTGTCGCGGAACGCGACGGCAAGGCCGAGAAAGCCTGCGATGATGATGGCGTACGTCGCGACTTCGAGCACCCACTCGGTTGGCGAGTGGAAGAAATCGCGCACGATGATTTCGTAGCAGATGATCAGGGCCGTCAAAAGGAGCAGCAGACCTGCGAGCACGGCGGCAAGGCGCGTGAGCTTGCCAAGCAAACGGTCATAGAGCAAAACAATTTCTTTGAATGTCATAAAATCTGCTTCCTTTCTCACTGATTATTCGCGGCAAGGCACTGGTCGACGAGCTGACGGCCGAGGTCACCCATTTTGCGGATGAAGTTTTCGCGTACGGGCATCGTGGCTTCCTGCCATTTCGGCAAATCCTCGGGCGGAATCTCGTAAACTTCCATGCCGGCGTCGCGGAGTTTTTCCATGCATTCGCGGTCCTGCTTTTTCGTTTCTTCGCGCAGTTCGTCGCGCGTCTCGTTCGCGCATTCCTCGACAATCTGCTTCTGCTCGTCGGTCAGCCGGTCCCACGAGCCGCCGTTGACGGCGAGCACGAATTCGCAGTAAGCGTGATTCGTCATCGTCAGGTATTTGGCGACTTCGTAGATTTTTCTCTGATACATGGCCGTCGTGCCCGAAGTCTGGCCGTCGATCGTGCCGCGCTGCATGGCCATGTAGACTTCACTCGAACTCATCGTAACAGGCGAAGCGCCGAGGGCCTTGATGGTCTCGGCCGGAATCTGGCCGTAGCCGCGCAGCTGCAGGCCCTTGAAATCCTCCGGTTCTTTTAAAGGACGTTGGTTGTTGCAGAACTGGACATAGCCATAATCAACCCAAATCAGCGGATGGACGCCCTTTCTTTCCATTTCGCTTGTCAATGTGCGGCCGAGGCTGCCGTCCATCGCACGGCCGACGGCTTCGTAGCTGTTCAGGAGAAACGGGACATCGAGGACATTGAGGGCCGGCACAACGGTCGTCCACATGGCTGTGGAATTCAGGCCCATGTCGAGGCCGCCCGACATGATGGCATCGTTCATGCTCTTATCCGTGTAGAGCTGGCCAGCCGGATACGTCGTGATCTTGATGGAGCCGTTGGAGCGTTCGTTGACACGCTCGGCAAAGCGTTCCATGCCCTGCGACAGGTAATGGTCCTGCGGCAGATGGTAAGCAAGCTTCAGCTCGACAGGTCCGCCCTGAGCGGCCTGATGTTCACGGGCCATCTTGCCGAGCCCGCAGCCCGACAGCAGCAGAGAACTCATCACCACGGCCATAACAAGACATATGATTCTGCTTCTTCCCCAAATCCTCATCTTCTATGTACACCTCCAATAGTCAAATGTTACATATATATGGAAATAATTTTGTATAAAAGCGTTTTTATGTAACGTTTGATGGACTCTAGTGTACACCAATGGTATACAAAATGCAAGCCTATCATCAATAAAAATATCTTATGAAAAGATTGATAATTTCGATGTGGTATATATAAAAAACTGACCCTGCGGTCAGCCGGAGATGGCCGGATGCCTGCAGGATCAGTTGGAATGCTTCTTATTTACTTTTTCTCGTAGTAATACCGCGTCCACATGGTGACTTCCGAGAGCGACGGATGCGGGGTCATACTTTCACCGAGCGTGTAGACGGAGCGCGGGTCGAGGTCGCGCGTCAGCGGCAGGGCGCGGAGTTTTTTGGCGGTCTCCGAAGCGATGTCCCCGCTTATGGGCTTTATGGTATGTTTGCCGCACATGAGCAGGTTGATGAAGGGCTGGATGAGAATCGAGGCTTCGTGGCCGACGATATGGGCGCCAAGGATATGGTGCTTTCTTTTGTCGAGCACGAGTTTGACGAAGCCGTCATCGGAACGGCCTGGTTCAAAGCCGAGTGCAAAGCCCTTGACGGCTGCGGAGTAGTTGTTATGGGCCGTTTCCGTTTCATAGCCCTGTGCCTGTGCTTCTTTTTCGGTCAGGCCGACATGCGCGGCTTCGGGGTAGGTATAGGTCACGGCTGGAACGGCATCGTAGTCGGCCCAGCGCCAGTCTTCGGGGGCTCTGCCCTCAAAGAGATTGTGCGCGAGAATCTCGGCTTCGTAGTTGGCCTTGTGGCGGAACGGGGCCTTGCCGTTGATGTCGCCTAAGGCATAGATGCCCTCGGCGCTCGTCTCGAGGAATTCGTTTGTGCGGATATAGCCGCGCTTATCGAGGCTCACGTCCGTATGTTCGAGGTGCAGGAGCTCCGTCATCGGGCGGATGCCCGGCGCGACGAGGATTTCCTCGGCCCGGACTTCTGCCTGTTCGCCGCTCTTCCTGTCCTGCACGCTCAGGACTTTTTCACCATGTTCCACGCGGACAGAGACGGTATCCTTGTTCAGGAGCACTTCAATGCCCCTGCCCTCAAACTGCTTCAGCATAAAAGCCGAGATTTCCTCGTCTTCTTTCGGCAGCAGCCGCACATTGTGCTGAACAATCGTGACCTTTGTGCCGGCCGCCCGGAAGGCATGGGAAAATTCGCAGCCGATGGGCCCGCCGCCGATGACAATCAGGCTCTTGTAGGGCTTCTTCGGGAACTTCTGGCCGAAGAACGTCTCCGACGTCACATAGCCCGCTTCTGCAAGACCCGGAAGCTTTGGGATATTTGTCCGGCCGCCCGTGGCGATGAAGATATTTTGGCCCTCGATTTCCTCACGGCCGCCGTCGTTCTTTTCGATGAGCAAAGTCTTTTTGCCGGTAAATGAAGCCGTGCCGTTGTACGTCGTGACATTCGGGAACTGGTCGTAGTACGTCTGAATCCCGGGACCTTCGTCGATTTTCTGCCACAGGCGCTTCGCGACGGTCTCCCAGTCGAGGCGGATGTTGTCAGCGAGAACGCCGATGCGCGCACTTTCCCGCATTTCGCAGACGAGGTTGGCTGCCGTGACCATGACTTTGGTCGGAATGCAGCCGCGGTTCAGGCAGGTGCCGCCAAAGCGTCCCCGCTCGATGATGGCCACGGTCTTCTGTGCGCGGATGGCCGCATCGGCGATGATATTGCCCGCGCCCGTGCCAATGATGATGACGTCGTATGCTTTCATAAAAATACCTCCTTCTTTCCTTCTATTTATATAGAAGTTTTCTTACACTTATCAACAGTCCAACAGTGAGAAAAACAGCCTCCCTGTGCCGCGCCAGTTATGCCATACAGCATAAGGCGGTGCGCAGGAAGGCAGCTGCAGAATCAGTCAGAAGCAAAAAGTCAATCCGCTGATGTATAAGCCAGAACGACCTTCAGGACGTCCTGTGCGATGCTCTTTTCCTCGACAATGGACCAGTAATGCGTATCATCCTCGTAGATGTCACCGGATTCAGCCTTGTCCTTCTGTTCGAGGATGTACCACGCACCGCGGCCCGAATTGTACCAGAATTTGTAGACGTACGGATACGTCTTCTGCTTGATGTTGTCCGTGTAGTAGACGCCGACGTTGATGTGGTCGGCATCCGGACGGTAGACTGTCGAGGTGTCGACGACGTATTTTTCATCGACGTGCTGCTCATAAGCCGTGACATAGGCGGCCGAGCAGACGGCGACAGGCGCGCAGACGGCAGCCGTGGCCGCGAGCAGCATGCCCAAAATATTCTTTTTCATCTTCATGATGCAAACCCTCTTTCCAAAGGATATTTTCCTAAAACAAGCAATGCCAGTGTGTGATAGCATCAACTACAGTATACAAGGAAAACGACAAAAAGACAAGCGTTTACGCACGCGGCGGCACGTGGCGGTCGTAGATGGGACGCAGATTTTCGGGACGCAGCAGGCTCTCGTCTTCCGTCCTCGCGATGGTGCTCAGGACCTCTTCCATAAAGCCCTGCATGTGCTTCGTCATCGCGACGCCGTGCCGGCATTTGCGCTGCCACCACTCGTATTCTGCCTGATAGCTGAAGTTTTTACGGCCATAAGCACGCGCTGCCGCGAGGCAGTCGCAGACCATTTCGGCAGCGTAGTTGTACGGCATATCGATGGGCCGCGGGCCGTCCGGTCCGTCAAAATTGTCCCACCATGCTTCGTAATGGTGCAGATTGCGCCCCTTATGGTGGATCCACGCGAACGAATAGCCGTTGTTGAGTTCCTTGCAGCGGCGTATCGGCGAATAAATGCCATTGTAGTAATGCACACTCTCCCAGAATTCAATGCGCGAGAACTTCGAAAGGTCGTGCGTGATTCCCTGCCACGGAATGCCCGCGATGCAGGCATAGTGAAAGACCCAGTATTTATGGCGCAGGACCATCCACGTATGGCCGAAGAGCCGGCGCAGGAACGGCAGCCGCTCTTCGGGCAGCTCTGCCGCTGCCTCCTGATTTTTCTTCATCTTATCATCCCTTCTCTATTTTCTCATGGGGCTGATAATCCTTATTATAGCGGATTGGGCCGAAAAGTACAGTGTCCGGCTCACACTTCCCTGAAAATTGCCCCGGCAGCGAGAAAGCAAAAAAATGCCGGACCAGACGTATCTATGTCATGTACCTATGTTATAATGAAAGCATCCTCCCTTAAGCAAGACAAAGAAGGAATCCTTATGAATTATCTCATTCACAACATCTCCATCAACCTCAAGCACATCCGCAAAGCCAAGGGCATGAGCCTCGATGTTGTCGCGGAGCAGACGGGCGTGAGCAAGAGCATGCTCGCGAGTATCGAGCGCGGCACGGCCAATCCGTCCATCGGGGTCATTGACAAGATTTTAAGCGGCCTGCGCATCAAGCTCGCGGACCTCACGCAGGTCCCGACGAAAGATGCGTACCTCGTCGACGTCGATGAGATCGCGCCGACGAAGGACGTGCCCGGCGAGTACCGCGTCTGGACGTGCTTCCCGATTGCCGACAATCACGTTGTCGAGATTTACCGCATCGATGTCGAAGCGGGCGGCACCTACTGGAGCGGCGGCCACGGCGAGCGCACGAAGGAATACGTCTTTGTGCTGCAGGGCACGCTTTCCCTTGAACTCGCAGATGGCGAAACGTTCACCATTAAGACCGGCGAAGCCTTCCGCTTTGCCTCGGAAGACGACCATGTCTACCGCAATCACGGCCGGGAGAAAGTCAGCTTTGCCTCGTTCTTCGTCGTGAGCTGAATCCTTTTGACAAATATCAAAGTATCTATATATGCAGTATATTGCACATATATCGTTATGAATACAATAAACATGGCTAAAATAGGCTTGACGCATTCATACTTGTGTGATATATTGTACATAAGCTCGAGAGCAAAGATAGCAAGTACCAAATACAACATCCACAAAAACGATGACAATGGCGTCAGCGTGACATGAGAAATGTCCGCTGGCGCCTTTTTGATTGGACAGGGAGGAAATCATCATGAAACTCAAGGACACGGGACTCACTGCAGCAGATATCAAAGCCAAAGTCAAGAAATACATGATTGAGACGTACGAGCGTTTCGATTTCCTGGCTGAAACAGCCAAAGACCAGTACATGTACGATGAGAACGGCACGCCGTACCTCGATTTCTACGCCGGCATCGCCGTCAACAGCGCCGGCAACTGCAACGAAAAAGTCGTCAAGGCCGTACAGGAACAGGCCGGCGAGCTCATGCAGACGTTCAACTATCCGTACACGATTCCGCAGGCACTGCTTGCTGAAAAGGTCTGCACGACCATCGGCATGGACAAGATTTTCTTCCAGAGCACCGGTACCGAGGCCAACGAGGCCATGATCAAGATGGCCCGCAAATACGGCATCGAGCACTACGGCCCGAACAAGTACCACATCGTCACGGCTAAGATGGGCTTCCATGGCCGCACGTTCGGCGCCATGAGTGCTACGGGTCAGCCGGGCAATGCCTGCCAGGTCGGCTTCGGCCCGATGACGTACGGTTTCTCCTATGCTCCTTACAATGACCTCAAGGCCTTCAAGGATGCCTGCACGGAGAACACAATCGCCATCATGATTGAGCCGGTACAGGGCGAAGGCGGTGTCCATCCGGCCACGCAGGAATTCATGACGGGCCTGCGTAAATTCTGCGATGAGAACGGCATGCTGCTGCTCATCGATGAAGTCCAGACGGGCTGGTGCCGCACGGGCAAGCCGATGAGCTTCATGAACTACGGCATCAAGCCGGATATCGTCTCGATGGCAAAAGCTCTTGGCGGCGGCATGCCGATTGGCGCCATCTGCGCACGCGAGGAAGTCGCCAAAGCCTTCACGATGGGCTCGCACGGCACGACGTTCGGCGGCCATCCGGTCTGCTGCGCCGCTGCCCTTGCCGAAGTCAATGAACTCCTCGACCGCGACCTCGCCGGCAATGCCAAGAAAGTCGGCGCTTATCTCCAGAAGAAACTTGCCAAGCTGCCGCATGTCAAGGAAGTCCGCGGTCAGGGCCTGCTCGTCGGCTGCGAGTTCGATGATACGATCTCGGGCGTCGATGTCAAGCACGGCTGCTTTGACCGTCACCTGCTCATCACGGCCATCGGCAAGCACATCATCCGCCTCATCCCGCCTCTCATCATCACCGAGGCCGACTGCGACAAGGCTGTGGCCATCATCAAGGATACGGTCGAGAGCCTGAGCAAATAATCCCATCACAACCAACTAACCAAGCTATCCTACAATACTACTATATACATCCCCATTTTGGGATACAGCAATGAAGCTGATGCGGGAGTCCTGTACTCTCGCATCAGCTTTTTGCTTTTTCTTTTTATAATCAGAAAGCGAGATGAAGCTTTTATGGATACAGGCAAAAAGAAAGTCATTATCACCGTTGGCTGCGAATACGGCTGCGGCGGGCCGGAGCTTGCCAGGCGCATTGCCAAGGACTACGGGATCCCGTGTTACGACCGCGGCCTCATCGACGATATCATCGAGGAAGCGGGCTTCTCCAAGGACCTTCTTGACAAGGCCGAAAAGGCCAAGGAAATCCGCGGCCGCGACCTCGATACGAATCCGCAGAAACTCGGCGCCATCAAGTACCATAACCTCACGGACCGCGTGGTCTTCCTGCAGCGCGAAACCGTCAAGCGCCTCGCCGCCCGCGGCTCGTGCGTTTTCGTCGGCCGCTGCGCCGACCACATCCTGCGCCATCAGGAAAAATGCCTGAACGTCTTCATTTACGCGCCGAGTCAGGTGCGCCTTGAAAACGTCATGAAGGCCCACAGCCTCAACAAGACCGATGCCAGCCTCTTAATCAAAAAGAGCGATGAAGATCTGCATGCTCGCTACAAACAGGTAGCCGGCACCTACCGCGGCGACCGCCACAACCGCCATATGCTGATTGATTCTTCCCTTTTAGGCATCGACGGCACGGCCAAGCTCATCGAGGACGTCGCCTCCAAGGTCTTTGGCTTTGCAAGTGTAGCCGAGATTGCCAATACCATCAAGCCGGCCGAACCTGCAGAAAAAGCGGCAGCCGCTGCCACGAAAAAAGCGATGCCGGAAGAGCCGGCAGAAGCCGCCGCCAAACACGACAGTTCCATCAAACCGCCTGTCACGGCTGATGCGTTAGGAGTGTGAATACTATGGCAAGCGTAGAAACAACAACATCATCCTTTGACCGCGTGCTCGGCGCGTGGGATATCCTCGTCATCGCCTTCGGCGCCATGATCGGCTGGGGCTGGGTCGTTTCGACCGGCAGCTGGATTCACGATGGCGGCGTGCTCGGTGCGGCCCTCGGCTTCTGCATCGGCGGCGTCATGATCTTCTTCGTCGGCCTGACATATGCCGAACTCACAAGCGCCATGCCGCAATGCGGCGGCGAACACGTCTTCAGCTACCGCGCCATGGGGCCAATCGGTTCCTTCATCTGTACTTGGGCCATCGTTCTCGGATATGCCAGCGTTGTCTGCTTTGAGGCCTGTGCCCTGCCGACCATCATCACGTACATTTTCCCGAATTTCCTGCAGGGCTACCTCTACACGGTCGCGGGCTTTAAGATTTACGCTTCGTGGCTGGCCGTTGCCGTCGGCATGAGCATCATCATGACGTTCGTCAACATCCGCGGTGTCAAAGCTGCCGCCAAGCTCCAGACCATTTTGACCGTCATCATCGGCGCCGCAGGCATCCTGCTCGTCGTCGTCTCCGTCATCACGGGCAGCACGGATACCCTGATGCCGCAGGCCTTCATCGCCAGCGATGATGCGTCCGTGACCATCAAGGCCGTGCTCGCCGTCGCCGTCACCACGCCATTTTACTTCATCGGCTTCGATGTCATCCCGCAGGCCGCCGAGGAGATCAACGTACCGCTCAAGAAAATCGGCAAGATCCTGATTCTCTCCGTCGTCTGCGCCGTCCTCTTCTATGCACTCGTCATTATCGCTGTCGGCCTCGTGCTCACGAATACTGAAATTATGGCTTCCGAAAGCGGCACGGGCCTCGTCACGGCCGATGCCATGGCCAAGGCCATGAACTCGGCCACGATGGCCAAAGTCATCATCATCGGCGGCATGTGCGGCATCATCACCAGCTGGAACTCCTTCCTCATGGGCGGCAGCCGCGCACTCTACTCCATGGCCGAGTCCTACATGGTGCCGCGTTTCTTCGCCAAACTCCATCCGGTCTATAAGACGCCTGTCAATGCCCTTTACCTCATCGGCTTCCTCTCCGTCATCGCGCCGTTCGCCGGCCGCAAGATGCTCGTCTGGATCGTCGATGCCGGCAACTTCGGCTGCTGCCTCGCTTACTGCATGGTCGCCATGTCGTTCCTCATTCTGCGCAAGAAGGAACCGGACCTTGAACGTCCGTTCAAGGTTTCGCATTATAAGCTTGTCGGCTGGCTCGCCGTCATCCTCTCGGGCTTCATGGTTGCCCTCTACGTCATCCCGAATTCCGGTGCAACGCTCGTTTGGCAGGAATGGGCCATGGCCGGCGGCTGGTGCGTGCTCGGCCTGATCTTCGGCGTAGCCTGCAAGCGCGAGTACGGCGAACGCTTCGGCCTGCTCGTCGACATCATCTCCGACAAGGATGCTGCGGCCCTGCAGTCGAGCGATGAGGAAATCTCCGAAGCCCTCGACCATGCCATCGATGCAGCCATCAACAAGATTCTCGCGGAGCGCAATCTGACAACTGCGCCCTGAGTTACCCCCTATTCTATATAGAAAGGACTCTTACCCATGCACGAATTCAGCTTCTCCATCCCTCAGGATATTCTCGTCGGCCGCGGCACGGTCGAAAAGCTCGCCGCGGCTGCCAAAAAAATCGGCGGCACGCATGCCTTCATCATCTCGGGCCCGCACCTCACGAAGATGGGCCATGTCAAGCACTGTGCGGACCTCATGGCAAAAGAAGGAATTCCTTCGGATATCTTCAGCCAGACGGAGGGCAATCCTTCCGTTGAGACCGTCGCCAAAGCGGCCGAGGCCTTCCGCGCAAGCGGTGCGGACTTCATCGTAGCCTTTGGCGGCGGCTCGCCGATGGATGTTGCCAAAGCTGTGGCCGTCGTCGCCAAATACGGCGGCAGCATCACGGAATACGAGGGCGGCGGCAAGGTGCCGGGCGACATCATCCCGCTCATCGCGATCCCGACGACGGCCGGCACGGGCTCTGAAGTCACGGCATTCTCCGTCATCACGGACCAGGCGAGGAACTACAAGCTCACGGTCTTCAGCTACAAGCTGATTCCGCGTTACGCGATTCTCGATGCCGACTTTTTGACGACGGCGCCGGCCTCGGTCGCGGCGGCCTGCGGCATCGACGCCATGGTGCATGCCATTGAGTCCTACATCTCGCGCGCGGCTTCGCCATTCTCCGATGCCATGGCCGAAAAGGCCCTTGAGCTCATCGGCAAAAATATCCGCCGCTACGTCGCCAACCGCGCCGACGTCGAGGCCGCTGAGGCCATGCTGACGGGTTCCCTCTTTGCCGGCATCGCCTTTTCCTGGGCCCGCCTCGGCGATGTCCACGCCATGAGCCACCCCGTCAGCGCGTATTTCAACGTGCCGCACGGTGTGGCCAACGCCATCCTGCTGCCGACGATCATGGATTTCAACGCCCTGACCGACAATGGCAAGTACAGGAAAATCTACAATTACGTATCGCCGACACCGGCAGCTGCAGACTTCGAGCCCATCGAGCTCGTCTCGCTGCTGCGTGAACTGAACGCCGAACTCGGCATCCCCGCCAGCCTCAAAGAAGCCGGTGTCACGGCCGAGAAATTCGACGCCATGGCCGACGATGCCATGAAGAGCGGCAACATCGCGGTCAACCCAAGGGCCACGACCAAAAAAGATGTCCTAGCGCTTTATCAAAAAGCACTTTGACATATACCACCCATAGCTCAAAATGCGAAACCGGCGGGCAGCATCTTTATCCGAAGATGCTGCCCGTTGGTTTTTACTCTCTTTAGCTTTTTATACCGTAAAACATAGTAAAAAAGACAGCCCCGCGAGCGAGGCTGTCTTTTCTTATGCTGTTTTTTTGCTCAGAGGCCGGCTTCTTCGCGCAGGATGGCGGCCTTGTCCGTGTGCTCCCACGGGAGGTCGACGTCCGTGCGGCCGAAGTGGCCGTAGGCTGCGGTCTGTTTGTAAATCGGGCGGCGCAGGTCGAGCATCTTGATGATGCCGGCCGGACGCAGGTCGAAGTGCTTCTTGACGAGTTCTTCGATCTTGTCCTCGTCGACTTTGTTCGTGCCGAACGTGTCGACCATGACGGAGACCGGATGCGCTACGCCGATGGCATAGGCAAGCTGAATCTCGCAGCGGTCAGCGAGGCCGGCAGCGACAATGTTCTTCGCGACGTAGCGGGCAGCGTAAGCGGCGCTGCGGTCCACCTTCGTCGGGTCCTTGCCCGAGAATGCACCGCCGCCGTGACGGGCCCAGCCGCCGTAGGTGTCGACGATGATTTTGCGGCCCGTGAGACCCGAGTCGCCCTGCGGACCGCCGATGACGAATTTGCCCGTCGGGTTGATGAAGATTTTCGTCGCATCCGTCAGGAGTTCGGCAGGAACTACTGCCTTGATGACGTGCTCGATGAGGTCTTTGCGGATCTGTGCGAGCTCAACATCTTCGTCATGCTGCGTCGAGATGACGATCGTGTCGACGGCGACGGGCTTGCCATCTTCGTAGAGCACCGTGACCTGCGTTTTGCCGTCCGGACGCAGGTACGGGAGCGTGCCGTCCTTGCGGACTTCGGCGAGGCGGCGGGCCAGCTTGTGCGCGAGCGCAATCGTCAGCGGCATGTACTCTTTCGTCTCGTTCGTCGCGTAGCCGAACATCATGCCCTGATCACCGGCACCGATGGCGTCTTCGACGTCCATATCGCCTTCGCGGGCCTCGAGAGCCTTGTCGACGCCCTGTGCAATATCCGGAGACTGCTCATCGAGCGAAACGAGGATGCCGCAGGTATCGGCATCGAAGCCGTATTTTGCGCGCGTGTAGCCAATCTCACGCACCGTCTCACGGATGATCTTCGGGATATCGACGTAGCATTTCGTCGAAACCTCGCCGACGACATGAACCTGTCCCGTCGTCACGAGCGTTTCGCAGGCCACGCGGCCGTTCGGGTCTTTTTCAAGGATTGCATCGAGGATGCTGTCGGAAATCTGGTCCGCCATCTTGTCCGGATGACCTTCCGTGACGGATTCCGAGGTAAACAACATACGCTTTTTACTCAAAGGAATAACCCCCTTCTAAAATCTTGGTTAACGTTAAGCTTGCAGAGCAGTCTCTCGCAGCCTTTATCATGTATCATGCATAAGAAAAGCTCTCTATCCATAATAGAGAGCTCGTTATCGCACTCTCATCTTATAGGTCAGACCTAAAGGAATTGGCACCGTTTTGACAAAGTCAATGGTTGCCGCGGTTTCATCGGGCCAGTCCCTCCGCCGCTCTGGATGTGAGTTCACTATTCTGCTTTGTGTATCCATCATAACGCATACACGGGATACTGTCAAGATAAAAATGAAGCAGGTTCACTTTTATTCTTCCTCTTTGCCGTCTTTCTTATCCTCGCGGAATTCGCGGATGACGACTTTTTCGGCCTTGTCCGTGCTGCTGAGCTGCACGCTGACGACCTCATGCGAGGAAGTCGGCACGTTCTTGCCGACAAAGTCGGCGCGAATCGGCAGCTCGCGATGGCCGCGGTCGACGAGCACGGCGAGCTGGATGGCCTTCGGACGGCCCATGTCGATGATGGCATCGAGGGCGGCGCGGATTGTGCGGCCCGTGTAGAGCACATCGTCGACGAGCACGATGGTCTTGTCCTGAATATCGGCCGGCAGCTCCGTCTGATGGACAATCGGCTGATAGGAAAGTGTGGAGAGATCGTCGCGGTACAGCGTGATGTCGAGGATGCCGACGGGCGGCCTCTTCCCCTCGATGTGCTCGATGTTGTCGGCAATGCGTTCGGCGATGGGTACGCCGCGCGTGCGGATGCCCACGATGACGAGGTTCTCGACGCCCTTGTTGCGCTCCACGATTTCGTGGGAAATGCGCGTCAGGGCACGGCGGATGCCCTCAGAATCCATAATGATGGTCTTATCGGTCAGTACTGGCATAGAAATCCCTCCTAATTACCTAATTACCTATTTACCTATTTACCTAATTATTTTATTTTGCCTGTTAACGGTGAAACTTGGCGCGCAGCGTCCGAAGAATTTTTTCCATATCTTCGGGCAGCGGTGCCGTAAAGGTCATGCGCTCATGCGTGCGCGGATGCGTGAGCGTGAGCTCGCACGAATGCAGGGCCTGCCCCTTGATGGCAAACGGACAGCTGCGGCGCGGGCCGTATTTCGGGTCGCCGAGCAGCGGATGACCGATGCTCGTCATGTGCACGCGGATCTGATGCGTGCGGCCCGTCTCGAGCCTGCATTCGACGAGCGTGTAGTCGCCGAAGCGCTCGAGCACGCGGAAGTGCGTGACGGCCGGCTTGCCGTGCTCATGCACGATGGCCATTTTCTTGCGGTCCGTCGGATGGCGGCCGATATCGCCCTTGATGACACCGGCCTCTTCCTTGATATTGCCGCAGACGATGGCCTTGTAAATGCGGTGGGCCGTTTTCGTGCGGATCTGCTCCGCGAGGTCGAGGTGCGCCGCGTCATTTTTCGCCGCGACCATGACCCCGGAGGTATCCTTGTCGAGACGGTGCACGATGCCGGGCCGGATCTCGCCGTTGATGCCCGAGAGGTCATCGCAGTGATAAAGAAGCGCGTTGACGAGCGTCCCCGTGTAGATGCCCGTGGCCGGATGCACGACCATGCCGCGCGCCTTGTTGACGACGATGATATCGCTGTCCTCGTAGAGAATGTCCAAGGGGATATTCTCGGGCAAAATTTCGACGGGCTTGGCCTCGGGCAGATGGAACGTGACTTCCTCGCCCGCCTGCAGCTTGTAATTCGACTTGCGCGCCGCGCCGCCGACAAGTGCCTGCCCCTCCGCGATGATTTTCTGGACGTGGGCGCGCGAGAGTTCGGGCTCCATGCGCGTCAAAAAGACGTCAAGGCGCTCGCCGTCTTTGTCTGCCGCAAAGACCTTTGCAGGCCCCGCAGCGCTCGCAGAATTAGTAGGCTCCATAGAATCTGACATATTCAATCATCCATCTCTTTCATGCGGAATAAAATCGCGAAAATCATGCTGGCCACGCCGAGCACGATGGCCACATCGGCGATGTTGAAGACCGGCCAGATGCGGAAGTCAAAAAAATCAATGACAAGGCCCTGACGGATGCGGTCGATGAGGTTGCCCACGGCGCCTGCAAGCAGGGCCACGCAGCCATAATAAAAGGCAGCGGGCTGACGGCGCAGTCTCTTGTGATAAAAGAGAAACGCCGCGAGCAGCGCGGCAGCTGCCAGCACGAAAAACCAGCGCGCGGAGGGCAGCATGCCGAAGGCCGCACCGGGATTCAGCACATAGGTGATGTGGAAAAACGGCTCCACGACGCCGACGCTCTCGCCCGGCAGGAAATTGCTGCTGATATAAAACTTCGTCAGCTGGTCGATGACGAGGATAAAAGCAAAGAGTAGGTACGCCATGGCGCGCAATCAGCCTTTCTGTGCGGCAGACGGAGCAGCCTGCGCAGCGTTCTGTGCATTCTGTGCGTTCTGTGCGTTCTCATTCTGCACGCTGCTGACACTGCCATTGATGCTGCCTGCCTGCTGAGACTGCAGATTCTGCGGTGCTTCCTGCTTTGGCGCAGCTGCCTGCTGGCGCGGCAGGCGGTCGATGGCATCGCGCAGCACGGCGAGCTCCGACTCCAGGGCAGCCTTCGTCTGCAGCAGAAACTGCGACTTGGCTTCGATGAGGCGGCAGTACTCGACCGTTGCGGCCTTGACCTGATGGTCTGCGGCTTCCGTCATCTGGCGGGCCGAAATCTCCGCATCGCGGCGCATGTTCTGGCATTCCTTGGCCGTGTTTTCGCGCAGGCTCTGGGCATCCTGCTTCGCGGACTCCGTGAGATTCGTCGCCGTCTGCTGAGCGAGCTTCAGGGTCTCCTTGATGCTGTCCTCATTTTTCTGGAACTGCTGGTTCTCTTTCTTCAGGCGCGCGACTTCCTCCTTGAGATTGTCGTTGTCGCGGAAGAGTTTTTCGTAGTCGTTGACGACCTGGTCGAGGAAGTCATCGATTTCATCCTCATTGTAGCCGCGAAAACTGCGCTTGAATTCTTTATTGTGGATATCGAGTGGTGTAAGCAAAGCCAAGATCTCCTATCTTTTCTTTCTATATAATAGATGAGTTCTTACTACTTATTTAAATGTAACGCTTGAGCACGACGACCGTGCGGCCCTTTTTCGTCTGGCCGCGGACTTCGGCGACTTCAAGGCGGCCGCGGCCGCGCATCGAGATGATGTCGCCTTCCTTGACCGTCTGCGAGGCGCTCTTGACGGGCTGCCAGTTGAGCTTCATCTTGTCGGCCGCGATATCAGCGGCGGCGCGGCTTCTTGAAGAACCAAAGCCCGAGGCCGCAATCGAGTCGACGCGAAGCGACGCCACGGTCGCGCGGATTTCCTTGCAGCGCTCCTCGCGCGGCGCGATGTCCGCGAGGTCCGCCATTTCGCAGGAGACGCCGACCGCGCCGATTTTGGTTAGATTCTGCAGGAGGTATGCTGCCATCTTGCTGTCGCAGAGGATGCGCACGGAGTCAGCCGTGACGAGAAGGTCGCCGAGGCGGTCGCGCTCGATGCCGAGGCCCATCAGAGCCCCTAAGACATCGCGGTGCGACAGGCGCGCAAACTGGCCGTTCCAAGAGGTGCGCAGGCAGGCGATGTCAAAGCCTGACGGCGTGCCCTGAAAATCTTCGTGGATGTACATGGCCCGCGCGCGTTCCGCGCCCTGATAGCCGCCATTAAAATCCACGCGGATTCCCGGATAGTTTGCGGCTACAGTCTCGGCGATTTCCTGACCGTACGGGTCAAGAAAACCGCTCAGGCGGAATTTCTGGCTGCGCTGCACGGCTTCGGCGAGGTCGACGAGCTTGACGACCGTCTCCTCACCTTCCGTACCCTTATAAAAGCGTATGAGTTTTTCTTTTTGTTCACTTGCCATGATTTATTTCTTTCTTATTTCCCTAACTCCCGGGACTTTTCCGTCGCCGCGATGACGGCATCGATGAGCGCGCCGCGCAGGCCGCGGTTTTCAAGCACGCGCACGCCGGCAATCGTCGTGCCCGCAGGGCTCGTGACCTGGTCGCGCAGGACATCGGGGTGTTTGCCCGTCTCAAGCACCATCTTTGCGGCGCCGTAAACCGTCTGTGCGGCAAGGAGCGTCGCGGCATCGCGCTTAAGGCCGGCGGCCACACCGCCATCAGACAAAGCATCGATGAGCAGGAACACATAGGCCGGGCCGCTGCCTGAAAGGCCCGTCACGGCATCCATGGCCGTTTCCGAAACCTCGATGGCACGGCCGGCCGCCGCGAGGATTTCCTGCACGATGGCGGCTTCTGCCTGACCTGCTTTTTTGCCGCAGGCAAAGGCCGACATGCCCGCGCCGACGGAAAGCGGCGTATTCGGCATGATGCGCAGGACCGGCTGCTTCGTAAACGATGCTTCGAGCACCGTAAGCGTCAGGCCGGCGACGATGGAGAGAATCAGCGTGTGCTCCCCGACTTTATCCCTGACTTCCGCAATGGCCTTCGCAGCAGCCTGCGGCTTGATGGCCAGGAACAGTACATCGACACTGCCGATAAAGGAATCGGCGCCGACGCAGGCATGAATGCCGTACTTTGCGGCGAGTTCCTGACAGCGTGCGGCCTTGTGGTCGGATACAAAAACATTTTCACGGCTGACCGTGCCCTGCGTGATGCCGGCAACAAGTGCCTCTGCCATCGCGCCGCCGCCGATAAAGCCGATGCGTAAATCCATGCCCATGGAAAAGCCCCCTGTTATTTATGACCTGTTATAGTATAATGATGTTTTTATTTCTTGAGCCACGGCATCTCGGTCGAGACCTTGCGCTCTTCTTCCGTGTACGTCACATTGACATTGCTCGGCGCACAGAGGAAGACATTATGGCCAACCTTCTTGATTTCACCATTGAGCGCGTACGTCGTGCCGCTGATGAAGTCGATGATGCGCTTCGCGGACTCGGCATCCGTGTGCTCGAAGTTGATGACGACCGGCTTTCTCTCGCGCAGGTTGTTGGCGACCTGCTGTGCGTCGTCGAACGTCTTCGGCTCGATGATGATGACTTTCATCTGCGCCGCTACGACATTTTCACGGACGGAAGTGCCGGAACGAAGATTGACTACATTGTCCGCTTCCTTCTCCTGCCGCTCTCTATTGTTTCCCAACTCTTCTTCCTCCTTCTCGCCATAAGGGCGCTTCTGACTGCGTTCTCTTTTGGCCGCTTCTTCCTCTGCCTCTGCTTCTGCGAGCTTGGCTTCCTCATCCGGATCCGACAGGCCGAATTTGCCACAAATCTTGTCGATTACATTCATCTAAAACACTCCCCCAGTTTCTCTATGGACTGGTCTCAATACTGACGCGGTCCAAAGATCGCCGTGCCGACGCGGACGATATTCGCGCCCTCTTCCACCGCAATCTGATAATCATGAGTCATACCCATTGATAAATATTTAATATTCGCGGTCTTGAACGGAATTTCCTTTACCTGCTGGAAAATTTCATACATTTCGTGGAAAAGCGGACGGCATTGTTCCACATCATCGTAATTTGGCGCAATGCACATGAGTCCGACGAGGTGGAGATGCGGCAGCGTGTCGATGAGGTCGAGAAGCGGGCGCAGATCTTCCTTGTAAATGCCCGACTTGCTCTCTTCCTTCGCGAGGTTGACCTGCACGAGGATATCCTGCACTTTATCGATTTTGCCTGCTTCCTTGTCGAGTGCGCGCGCGAGGTGCTCGGAATCGACGGAATGAATCAGGCTGAAGTATTTGACGGCCTGCTTGGCCTTGTTCGTCTGCAGATGGCCGATGAGGTGCCACGTGACATCGCGTTCGAGGACATCGAACTTGCTCTTGGCTTCCTGAATGCGGTTTTCGCCGATGTCCGTCGCGCCGGCGTCGATGGCCTCGCGCATCGCTGCGACATCGTGATTCTTCGTGACGGCCACGAGCTTCACGGGCGCGTCTTTCGGCACGCGCGTGCGGCGTTCCATGGCTTCTTTGATATTGTGTTCAACTTTATGGAGATTTTCTGCAATCATGCGACTTCCCCCGTTTTATAAAGAAAGGATAAAATAAAAAATGATAACGTGATGAGAGACCTCGCGGCTCAGCCGCGCAGCGCGATGACCGCGGCGAGGCGGCCCGTTTTGCCGGCATCGGCGCGATGCGAAAAGAACATATCGTGATGACAGGACGTACAGGTCTGCGCTTCATCGATGTGTTCCGGCAGGACGCCGGCCTCTTCGAGCTGGATGCGGTTGGCCGCCCAAAGGCTCAGATGCGGCTTGCCCGTATCCGCAGATTTTTCCGGGAAGAGCTCCGCCTCATGGCCCGGAAAGGCCTCGCGGAATTTCGCTTCGACCTCAGGGCCGATTTCATAGCAGCACGGGCCGATGGATGGGCCGATGGCCGTGAGCAGGTCCCTTGGCTGCGTGCCGAATTCTTCCTGCATGCGGCGGACCGTCTTATAGCCAATGCGGTTTACCGTGCCCTTCCAGCCGCCGTGCGCGATGCCCACGGCCTTGTGCACGGGGTCGAGGAAAAGAATCGGCGTACAGTCGGCAAAGCAGAGCAGCAGTGGCAGGTTCGGCACATTCGTAATCAGCGCGTCCGTGCGCGGGATGGCATCGGCGTAAGCTTCTGCGCCCTTGCCGGCCTCAGCAAGGCCCACGCGCTCCACGTGGATGCCATGGACCTGTTCCGGCGTCACGAGGCGCGCGGCGTCGAGGCCGAGGGCGCCGAGATAGCGGCGGCGGTTCTCGATGACATCCTCGGGATTGTCGCCGACGTGCAGGCCGAGGTCCAATGAAGACCACTGACCACGGCTTACGCCGCCCCTGCGCCCCGAGACGCCGTGTACGGCAATTTTCTTTGGAAACAGGGAAAACTCGCCGCTCTCTATATGATGTTCTTTATCGATTTCATGCAAAGAAAAGCTCATGAAAACACCTCTTTATAAAATTCAGGAAAGCGCTTCAGCAGACGCCGCAGCGGTGGCAGCCCTCAAAGCACGGGATGGTGGGCTTGAGCTCCTTCGCTTTTTTGAGCTCATCGTAGAGATACGACTTATGAAAGCCCATATCGAGACGCTCCCAGGGGAAAATCTCATCCTCGCCGCGCTGCCGGTAAAGATAAAACGCGGGGTCAAGCCCCTTTTCCTTCAGCGCGCGCTTGAAGGCCTTGCTGCCACCGAGTTCATGGGCAAGGAGCAGGGCCTCGCCAACGCGGCGGTCGCCGCGCGAAAGCACGCCCTGAATATAGGCTTCTTTCGGCGACTCGATGTTGACGATGACGTTTTTGCGGCGGCGCAGGGTCTTTTCAAGGCGCTTCAGGCGTTTCTCGACGACCTTGCGGTCGGCCATGGGCTCCCACTGAAACGGCGTAAAGGGCTTCGGGATGAACGGATTGACAGAAAGCGTCAAATTGCCCTTGCTGCCGCGCTCTTCCATGTAATCCTTGAGCCGTTCGGCGAGGTCGATGATGGCGTCGATGTCCTCCTCTTCCTCAAAGGGCAGCCCAATCATGATGTAGAGGCGGAAATTGCGGATGCCCGCGGCGAGGCCGAGGTCCATCGAATGGAACAGATGGTGCTCCTCAATGCCCTTGTTGATGACGGCGCGCATGCGGTCGCTGCCGGCCTCAGGTGCCATCGTCAGCGTCTTGAGGCCGCTTTCCGCGAGCGAATCGACGAGCTCCTTCGTGACGGAATCCGCGCGGAACGAAGCTACGGACATCGAAAGTCCCTCGCCCAAAATATCCTTGCAGAGCTCGTTGATTTCAGGATAGTCGGAAATCGCCGCCCCCATGAGGCCGATGCGCTTGCGGTATTTCAGGGCTTCCTGCACTTCCTCGTTGATGACTGTAAGCGAGCGGTTGCGCGGCCTGCGGAAGCAGTACCCCGCCATGCAGAAGCGGCAGTGGCGGCCGCAGCCGCGCGCCGTCTCAATGAGGTAGAAATTGAATTCCGTGTTGTCCGTGACGACGACCGTATGCGCGGGATACGCGTCAAGGTCCTGCACCCACTGGCGCGAGACCTTCTCAGGAGCCCCCGCAAGCGGTTCGATGGCCGTGATATGTCCCTCTTCGTCGTAATGATGCTCGTAGAGCGACGGCACGTAGACGCCCGGCACTTCGGCGAGTTTTTTCAGGAGCTCCGTCCGCGTCAGGCCCTCTCGTTTTGCCTCATGGTACGCATCCATAAAAGCCGGCATGATAACCTCGCCCTCGCCGATGATGAAGGCATCAAAAATCGCGGCGAGCGGCTCCGGATTGAACGTCGGGCAGGGACCTCCTGCCAATAAAATCGGGTCGCGCTCGCCGCGCTCGGATGCCCGGAGCTTGACTTTGCCCATCTCGAGAAGCTTCAATATATTGAAATAGTCCATCTCAAACGAAACGGCAAAGCCCAGCACGTCAAAATCATAAAGAGGCGACTGCGTCTCGATGCTCATGATTGGCGTGCGCGTATTCTCGTAGCGCTTGATTTTCGTGCGTTCCGGCAGAAAGACGCGCTCGCAGGCCGTGTCCTGACGCTTGTTCAAAAGGTCATAGATGATGTGAAAGCCGAGATTTGACATGCCGACAAAGTAGGAATTCGGATAGACGAGGGCAAAGCGCGTGCGCGTGCCGACGGGATAGACATAGTATCCCTGTTCTTCCTGCAGCTGCTCTTTGAGCTCTTTCTTGAGTTCCCAGTCCAAGCAAAATTCCTCCAATAAGAATCTAAAAATCAAAAATCATAACATACAAAAGCCCGTCTCACTTCTCAGGCTCTTGTTTGGTCTTTGCTTCAGGCTCTGCGCCTGCCTGTTTTTTCTTCTGCCCCCGCTGCTTGCGCGCCTGCATATCCTGCAGTTCTTCGAGGAAGCTTGAGATGTCCGCGAATTTACGATAAACCGAGGCAAAGCGGATGTAGGCGACATCGTCGAAATCCTTCAGGCGCTCCATGACGAGGCGGCCGATGTCCTGCGAAGAGATTTCGCGGTCCATCGTATTGCGGATGTCGCGCTCAATCTCATTGACGAGGCCCAAAATGCGTTCCATCGAGATGTCGCGCTTGTCGCAGGAACGGATGATGCCGTTTAAGATCTTGTCGCGCTTAAAGACTTCGCGGCGGCCGTCGTGCTTGATGACCATCAGCGGCAGCTTCTCAACGACTTCATACGTCGTGAAGCGTTTGCCGCAGGCCGTGCATTCGCGGCGGCGCCGTATCGTCATGCCGTCATCTGTGGCGCGCGAATCGATGACGCGGCTGTCTTCATGTTTACAATAAGGACATCTCATACTTACCCCTTCTTTATCTGTCTGCGCGGCCGCACGAGACACTTGGGCCCAAAACCGATGAGATCTTCGCGGTGGGCCATATGCAGGGCCTTCCGGACGATCTCATGATTCTTCGGCAGCCAGTACTGCATGAGCGCCCGCTGCATTCTCTTCTCTTCATATGTTTTGGCCGAGTAGACCTTTTCGCCTGTCAGAGGATTGATTCCCGTGTACCACATGCAGGTCGAGAGCGTGCCCGGTGTCGGGATGAAGTCCTGCACCTGCTGCGGATGGTACCCCATGTCGCGGATGAATTCCGCAAGTTCGATGGCATCGCTGAGTTCCGAACCCGGATGACTCGACATGAAGTACGGCACGAGGTACTGCTTCTTGCCGAGCTTCTCGTTGATACGGCGGAATTTCTCGGCAAAGCGCAGGTAGACGGCGCGGTTTGACTTGCCCATGAGCCGCGTCACGCGGTCGGAGATGTGCTCCGGCGCAATTTTGAGCTGGCCGCTGACGTGGTACTTGCAGAGCTCGTAGAGGAAGTCGTCCTTGGCGAGCAGCAAATAATCGAAGCGGATACCCGAACGCACGAAGACTTTCTTGACGCCCGGCAGGCTCCGGAGCTCCCTGAGAAGCTTGATGTAATCGCTGTGGTCGGCCACGAGCATTTTGCAGGGCTCCGGCGACAGGCACGGTTTGCCGCGGCAGGTGCCGCGCTTCAGCTGGCCGTCACACGAAGGACGGCGGAAATTCGCCGTCGGGCCGCCGACATCGTGGATGTAGCCCTTGAAGCCCTTCATCTGCGTGAGGATTTTCGCCTCGCGCAGGATGGACGCATGGCTGCGGCGCTGGATGATGCGGCCTTCGTGCGAGATAATCGCGCAGAAATTGCAGCCGCCAAAGCAGCCGCGCTGCGAGACAAGGCTGAACTGCACTTCCTTGATGGCCGGCACGCCGCCCGCCTTCTCGTAAATCGGATGATATGTGCGCATATAAGGCAGGTCGTAAATTTCATCCATCTGCGCCTCATTTAAAGGCAGTGCCGGCGGATTCTGCACGACGCACCATTCGTCGTTCTGCTGCAGGAGCCTGCGCCCGCGGATCGGGTCCTGCTCGAGGTATTCGAGCTTGAAGGCCTCGGCAAATTTCTTCTTATCTTTATGCACCTCGGCAAAGGACGGCAGTTCGAGGTAGTCCCACGCGTAGTCCTTATTGGGCACGCGGTAGCACGTGCCCTGTACATCCTGAATATTAGAGACTTCAATGCCCTGCTGCAGATCTGCGGCAATCTCGATGATGGCGCGCTCGCCCATGCCGAAAATCAAGAGGTCGGCCATGCTGTCGACGAGGATGGAGCGGCGGACTTCGTTCGACCAGTAGTCGTAATGCGCCATACGCCTGAGGCTCGCCTCAATGCCGCCGATGATAATCGGCACATCGGGGTAGAGCTCGCGCAGGCGGCTGCAGTAGACAATCGTCGCGCGCTCGGGCCGGTGGCCGGACTGTCCGCCCGGCGAATACGCATCTTCGTGGCGGACTTTCTTTGCCGCCGTGAATTTGTTGAGCAGCGAGTCCATATTGCCCGCCGAGACGAGGAAGCCGAGACGGGGCCTCCCAAGGCGGCCAAAATCCTTCGTCGAGTGCCAGTCCGGCTGCGGGATGATGCCGACCTTGTAGCCGTGCTTTTCAAGCAGGCGGCAGATAATCGCCGGGCCAAAGCTCGGATGGTCGACATAGGCATCGCCTGAAATAAAGACAAAGTCAAGCTGCTGCCAGCCGCGCTTTTCCATATCTTTGCGGCAGATTGGCAAAAATCCCTCCGCATTCAACTGCCCTTTTGGCGTTTCGTTCTGCTTCTGCATCAATTATTTTCCTTCGTGAAGGTCTTGTTGGCAACCTGACCGTCCTTGCCGGCCTTGCCGAGGTCCTTGCCGTTGACGGAGAACGAGACGGCACCGGCATCGCCGACGCGGACCGTGACCTTATCCTGACCTTTCCAAGTCTGGCTGTCGCCCTTCTTCAGCGTGCCCTCGTAGATGGTCTTGCCGTCGGCCTTGACCTCGAGCCAGCAGTCGGCGGAGAACGTAGCCGTGACTTCGACGTCATCGTACGTCTTTGGTGCTGGAGCCTGCTCCTGCTGCTGTGCCTGCTGCGGGGCCTTTGAGGCACTGTCATCGCTGCCCGTCAGTGCATAAGCGGCACCCGCGAGCACGACGAGGATAACGGCGACAATGGCGATGAGCTTCGTATTCGAGCGCTTTGGCTCGTCAAAATCATATTTTGCGGCCGGCTGTTCCCTGCGCGCAGGCCGTGCCTTCGGTGCGGCCGGTTTCGCCGGTCTTACCGGTTTCTTGGCCTCAGGCTGCGGCGCCGGTTTTGCGGCTGGCTGTTCCTGAGTCTCTTGATTTGCCTGACGAACCGGGCGTGCCGGGGCCTGCGGGGCTGCTTTTGGCTCCGGTGCCGCCTTGGGTTCAGCGGCTTTGGGCTGTTCCGGTTTTGCTGCGGGCTTTGTTTCCGCTTTCGGAGCTGGCTGGCTCATGTTTTTTGCCGGTTTTACCGGCTCTGCCGGGGATTTTGGTGCAGCGGCTTTCGGTGCTGCCGGAGCAGCAGGTTTTGCGGCCGGCTGTACCTGAGTTTCCTGATTTCCCTGACGGGCCGGGCGTGCCGAGGCCGGATTCTGCGGTGCAGATGCGGCCGGCTGAGCCGCTCCCCCGTGGCGCTCCGCCGTGAATTCCTGCACGAGCTCATTTGGATTGAGCTTCAGGAAGTTCGCGTAGCTGCGGATAAAGCCTTTCGTGTACACGTCCCCCGGCAGTTCATCATAATTGCCGTTTTCGATATATTCAATGTATAAAGCACGGATGCTCGTGCCCTTCTCGATGTCCTTGTATGTTAAATTCTGTTTCTCCCGCGCCTCGCGCAGTTTATCTCCTAACATCGTGATTCCTCCTTGAAATGAAATGCATTGCCTGCACCTCATTCCATTATACATGATTGCTTTTCTGAAAACAAATTATCCTGACATAATCCTTGACAAATTCTGCTGTTTCTGTCTCAGGCCTGCCCGCGCATGGAAAGAGCCGCCGTCTTCACTGCCTGAAGGAACGCTTCGACCTCTTCCTTGTCCGTGAAGCGGCCCATGGTCACGCGGATGGAAGTATTGGCCTGTTCAGCAGACTGCCCCATGGCCGTCAGCACATGCGATGGCTCAAGTGACCCGGCACTGCAGGCACTGCCGGCCGAGACGGCAAAGCCCATGAGGTCGAGCCTTATGAGCAAAGTCTCGTGGTCGATGCCCTCAAGGCCAAAACTCACATTGCCCGGCAGACGCTTTTCGCGCGGGCCGTTTAAGTGCGCCCCCGGAATCTTCAGGATTCCCTCGATGAGCTGTTCGCGCAGGGCCGTGAGCCGCGCCGTTTCGGAGATCATTTCTGCTGCCGCGAGTTCCGCCGCTTTGCCGAGCCCGACAATGCCGGGTGTATTTTCCGTGCCGGCGCGCAGGCCGCGCTCCTGTGCGCCGCCCGCGATAAGCGGCAAGATCTTTTTCCCACGGCGCAGATAAAGCGCGCCAATGCCCTTTGGACCATATAGTTTATGCCCGGAAAGCGAGAGCGCGTCAACCTGCAGTTTCTTCACGTCCATGGGGATATGGCCGACGGCCTGCACGGCATCCGTATGAAAGAAAATGCCCCCCTCACGGCAGAACGCGCCGATTTGGGCAATGGGCTCAATGGTGCCGACTTCGTTGTTCGCCGTCATAATGCTGACGAGAAACGTATCAGGGCGCACGGCCTTTTCGATGTCTTCCAGGTGTAAGCGGCCCTCTTCATCGACATCGACATACGTCACCTCGATGCCTTGAGGCAGCGACTCGCAGGCGTGCAGCACGGCGTGATGCTCGATTTTGGACGTGATGATATGGCCGCCGCCATTTTTTTCAAGAGCTTCCGCGGCCAAAGAGCGGATAATCCAGTTGTCGCTCTCGCTGCCGCCGCTCGTGAAGAACATCTCCTCAGGCTCCGCGTTTAAAAGTGCCGCGAGCTGCCAGCGCGCGCGGCGCACGGCCTGACGCGCCTCGCGGCCAAAGGAATACAGGCTCGACGGATTGCCAAAATGCTGCGTAAAGTACGGCAGCATGGCAGAAACCACGCGCTCATCCGTTGGCGTCGTCGCCGCATAGTCGAGATAAACGGGCTTCATCTTGCACACCCCACTCTCTTATGCGAAGCATGGGTATCATTGCAGAGGTCGTAGAGCGTGATGTGGTTCAGCACTTCGCTGATGCTGTCGCAGACTTTTTCCCAGACGCCGCGCGTCACGCAGGCACAGGCCCGGTCGCACGGCTGCTCCGAGGACTCCGCGCTCGTCAGCAGGCAGTCCACAAGCGCAATCGGCCCCTCGACGGTCGTGATGATCTCGCCGATGGTGATTTCCTTCGGGCTGCGCGCAAGCATATAGCCGCCCTGCGCGCCGCGCACGCTCTTGACGATGCCCGCACGGCGCAGCGGGGCCATGAGCTGTTCGAGATAATTCTCCGAAAGCCCCTGATTTTTCGCAATACTCTTCAGCGAAACGGCCCCCTCGCCGTCGTGCAGGGCGAGCTCGTAAAGCGCCGTTACGCTGTATCTTCCTTTCGTCGATATCTTCATGGTGCACCTCAGCTTGACAGGGCAAGTATCCCTGTCTCTATGTTGCTAGTCAATAAAATTCACAAATTGGAAATCCGAGTAATTACCTAGGATTTACATATGACAATATAGCAGAAATGCCCCGCACTGTCAAAGATTCCTGTCTGTGAAGCCTCAGGAAAAGCGCTTGGGCCAGCAGGCCCTGAGATACGCGTGGATTTTTGCCTCCGCGCCGTTGTACGTCGGCTCATAGTAGCGGGCCGTGCGGATTTTATCGGGCAGATACGCCTGCTCCTTGAAATGATGCGGATAATCGTGCGGGTAAATGTAGCCTTTGCCATGGCCGAGTTCGGCTGCTCCCTTGTAATGCGAATCGCGCAGATGCACCGGCACCGCGCCGCAGTCCTTCGTGCGCACATCCGCGAGGGCTTTATCGATGCCGAGATACGCCGCGTTGCTCTTCGGCGCCGAGGCGACATACGTCACGGCCTCGGCGAGAATGATGCGCGCTTCGGGCATGCCAACGAACTGCACGGCCTGAGCCGCCGCGTTCGCGAGAATCAGGGCCTGCGGGTCCGCCGTGCCGACATCCTCGGCCGCGCAGATGACAACGCGCCGCGCGATGAACTTGATATCCTCGCCGGCCGCAAGCATGCGCGCGAGATAGTGAAGCGCCGCGTCGGGGTCGCTGCCGCGCATGCTCTTGATGAAGGCCGAGGCCGTATCGTAGTGATTGTCCCCTTTTTTGTCGTAATGCTGCACACGCTCGCCCGTGATTTCTTCAAGCATGGAGAGCGTGATTTCACCGCCCGAAAGCGGCAGCATGGCCGCGGCCCCCTCCAGAAGATTCAGGGCCATGCGCGCGTCGCCGCCCGCCATCTGGGCCATGGCGAGGAGGACTTCGTCGCTTACGGCAATGGCCTGTGCGCCAAGGCCGCGTTCCTTATCCTTTAAAGCCTGCTTCAAAATGGCGATGAGCTGGCCGTCGGTCAGTTTGTAGAGCCTGACAATGCGCACGCGCGACAGAAGGGCGTGATTGACCTCAAAAAATGGATTTTCCGTCGTCGCGCCGATGAGTACGAGGCGTCCGTCCTCGACATACGGCAGCAGCACGTCCTGCTGGCTCTTGTTGAAGCGGTGAATCTCGTCGATGAAGACAATCGTACGGCGCTGGTAGTAGCGCCTTGCCTCGTCGGCCTCTTTAACGATGCGGCGGATGTCGCCGATGCCCGCTGCCACGGCGTTGAGCTTCTCGAAGCGGCTGTCCGTCATCTGCGCGATCATCTGCGCGAGCGTCGTCTTGCCCGTGCCCGGCGGCCCGTAGAATATAATAGAAGGAATCTGGTCCATCTCAATCAAACGGCGCAGGAAACGGCCGCGCCCCACGGCCTCCTGCTGGCCGATGAATTCCTCAAAACTGCGCGGGCGCATGCGGCGGGCCAAAGGCTCAAATGTGCGCAGGGCGCCGCTGCCGGCCGCCTGACTTTGCGCCCTGCCCGAACCGCCTGAACTGCCTGAACTGCCCGCAGGCTGTGCCGGCGGCATCGCAAAGAGGTCGAAGCTCTCTTTATCGTTGTCCATACTGCATTTCACCCTCTCGTACCTGAATTTTTATCATTGCAATCCCCTAACTGCCTTAACGTCCCGTCGAGCCAAAGCCGCCCTTACGCGTTTCGCCCTCGCCGGCCGCATCGCCGTCCGTGGTCAAATACTTCAGAAAGATGCCCTGCGCGATGCGTTCGCCGCTCTCAATCGTCACAGGCTTCGTACCGCGGTTCCAGAGCGCGATGAAGATATGGCCCTCGTTGTCTTCATTATTATAGTAGTCCGCATCGACAATGCCGACGTGATTGACGAGCATGAGGCCGCGCTTGACGGCCATGCTCGAACGGATGTGAATGGTCAGCACTTCATCGGGCTGCATATAGGCCTTGAGCCCCGTCGGCACCATGGCCGTCTCTCCCGCACCAATCACCACGGAGCGTGCTGCCTGCAGGTCGTAGCCGGCGCTCATCGCCGTCTTGCGTTTTGGCACCTCGATGCCGCGTCCCTGATACTGCGATACGATTTCAAAACCTCTCGTCTTCATATAATGTATCTCCCGTTCTTTCTCACCAGAAAAGGCCCTTCCCGCTCAAGGCGGAAGGACCTTTAAACCAAAAAGCAAAATCAAAAACCGAAAAACAAAAGAAAATGCCTCTCCTCAGGCATGCTTCTTTTTATTTTTCCGCGTGTTCTGCATGTTCCGCAGAAAAGGCTCCGGCAATCGGATGGGCCGGCGTAATCGTCGAAATGGCATGCTTATAAACCATCTGCTGCTTGCCGAGCGAATCGAGCACGACCGTAAAATTATCGAAACCGCGTACATTCCCCTTAATCTGGAACCCATTGACCAGATGGATCGTGACGGGAATATTTTCTTTACGAACCTGATTGAGGAAACTGTCCTGCAGGTTGATTGTCTTGTTTGGCATAGAACTCCACCTTTCCTAGCACCTGTTTATTACCTATCTATATCTTTACTTTCGCTTATCTTTCTAAAAATCCTGCCATGTCATGCAAAATCCTGTGCAAAAGTTCATCAGCAGACTGGGCCGCGGGCTCGTACCAGTGAATGTATTTCATCTTGCGGTACCACGTCAGCTGGCGTTTGGCAAAGCGGCGCGTGCCCCTTTTGATGGTCTCGACGGCCTCCGCGCGCGTCATTTCGCCCGCGAGGTACGCGGCCGTCTCCTTGTAGCCGATGCCCTTCATTGCGGGCATAGAGCGCGTGACACCCGAAGCCAGCAATCCCCTGACTTCTTCTTCGAGTCCCGAAGCAAACATGATATCGACGCGCCTGTTGATGCGTTCATAAAGAGCCTCGCGCTCCCACGAGAGGCCGATGACAAACGCATCGTAGAAGAGATTTTTCTGCAAATCTTCGGCGGATTCTTCGCCTTCGGCATGCTCCGCAAAGGATTTCTCACGCGAAATGGTCTCACCGAAATGCGCGAGTTCCAAAGCCCTTATGACGCGGCGCGGGTTCTTCGCATCGACGAGGGCCGCGGCCTGCGGATTTTCCTGCTGAAGCAGGGCAAAGACGGCCTCCAGCCCTTCTTTCTCGGCCAGAGCCGTCATCTTTTGCCGAAAGTCCGCATGCGTGCCCGTCTCGTTGAACTGGTAGTTCTCGAGCAGGGCCTTGCTGTAAAGGCCCGTGCCGCCGGCAAGAATCGGAATCTTTCCCCTGCCGTTCAGCTCATGGATGATGGCTTCAGCCTGCTGCTGAAAGAGCGGCACGCTGTACGTTTCCGCCGGCTCACAGATATCAATGAGGTGATGTTTTACGCCCTGCCGTTCTGCCAGTGTCGGCTTGGCCGAGCCGATGTCAAAGCCCTTGTAAACGAGCATCGAGTCGCCCGAGATGATTTCCGTATGCAGTGCCTTCGCGAGCTCAACCGAAAGTGCGGTCTTCCCTGAAGCCGTCGGCCCGAGAATGGCAATCAGCTTTTCTTTGTTCCCTGCTCCGCCTGCCGCTGCGGATTTTCCTGAATTTGGCTGTACGGACTGGCTCATTTGAGCTCCATGGACTGGCCGGGCTCGACGATATGAACCTCGGCGCGCGACATGGCCTCGGTGATTTCCTTATAATGGCGCACATCCTGATTGATGAGGGGCCACGTGTTGTAGTGAATCGGGATGACGTGACGGGCATTCAAGAGCTGCGCCGCCATGGCCGCATCCTCAAGGCCCATCGTGTAATTGTCGCCGATTGGCAGCAGCGCGTAGTCGAGCTGGTCCTTGTGGCCGATGAGCTGCATATCGCTGAAAAGCGCCGTATCGCCGGCAAAATAGACGACCTCGCCGCCCATGTAGACGACGTAGCCGCAGGCGATGCCGCCCGCGACGCCGGCGCTGTGCTGTGCGAGCGTCATGCGCACTTTGCCGAACGGCAGCGTCAGCGAGCCGCCGAGATTCATCGGATGCTCTTTAAGGCCCGGCACGCGCTGTTCGCAGACCGCGAGCACCTCCGGAATGCCCACGAGCTCCGCCCCCGTGCGCGCCGCAATCTCCGGCGCATCGCCGAGATGGTCCGCATGGGCATGGCTGATGAGGATGTAATCGCAGTCGACATCCTCGGCTTTAATCGAAGCCTTTGGATTGCCCGTGAGGAACGGGTCAAAGAGCACCTTATATTTGCCATCATCCAGCAGAAAGGCCGAATGACCATAATACGTAAAGTTCAGCATAAATCACAACTCCCTTCGTTTGGTAAAAATTCCTGAGCTTGCCCGTCTTTTGCGGGCGTGTTATGCTATGGTTATCATTATAGCATACTCCTCTGCGAAATTCCTGAAATTCCAGAATATAAGAGAAAATCGAGGTCTTCCCTATGACGCAAAAAAATATGCAGGACAACGCAGCGTCCCAAGCATCCCAAGCAAGCCAAGCGGAACAGTTCTGCACCTTCGAGCTGCCGCAGCTCCTCATCATGCAGAAAAAAACAGCCCCGGCCGCTTCTGACGCTTTCGACGCGCCGGATATTTCGGCCTTTCAAGAAGCCTGCCTGCTCGTCAGCGGCGGCCGTGCGCCCGCAGGCAGCTGGCTGCAGGAAATGGCGGCAGGACGCGATGTCTGGGCCGTCGACCACGGGCTTGATGCCTGCCGCAAAGCGGGGATTCTCCCAGACCGCCTGATTGGTGACGGCGACAGTGCAAAGCCCGCATCCTGGCAGTGGGCCAAAGAGCAAAACGTCCCGATTGCCAAATTCCCAGTCGAGAAAGACGATACGGACACGCAGCTTGCCCTGAAGATGGCCAAAGGCGCCGGCTTTCCCGCTGCCATTGTCACGGGGGCCTTTGGCGGCCGCTTCGACCACGCACTGAGCACCATGATGAGCTGTGCGTTTGCGCCGCTGCCGTGCCTTGTGTCCGACGAGCGCGAAACTTTGGTCTTTGTGCGCGGCGGCGAAACGCTGCAGGTCACGCCAAAAATCGCGCCGAAGGCCATCTCGCTGCTGCCCTTCACCGCTGTCTGCGAAGGCGTGACGCTCCAAGGCACGCACTGGCCTCTCAAAAACGCCGTGCTGACGCAGAAAAGCATGCGCGCCGTCAGCAACGTGCTCGAAAAAGGCCATGACTCGCTGACGATTTCCCTAGAAGACGGCCTCTTGGGCCTCTGCTTTGTCTGGAAGGAATAAACCGGAAAACTCAGGCAAAGCGGCGCTGACGCACGGCCTCGTAGAGCACGACGGCCGCCGAAATGCCGACGTTTAAAGACTCGGCTTTGCCGTACATCGGGATATAGACTTTTTTAGCCTCTTTGAGAAGCTCAGGAGAGACGCCATTGCCCTCATTGCCAAAGACGATGGCCGAAGGCCGCCTAAAGTCCACGGCAAAATGCGGTCTGGCCGTCTCATCGAGGGCCGTCGCAAGGAGCTGGCAGCCCTGCTTTTGGGCAAAATCCACGAGCTCCGCTGCCATCACATTCGTCACAATGGGCAGATGAAAGAACGAGCCCATCGTCGCGCGCACGGTCTTGTCGCCGAAGACATCGACCGAGCCCTTCGTGAAAATCACGCCGTCGGCGCCGACGGCATCGGCCGTGCGGATGATCGTGCCGGCGTTGCCGGGGTCCTGCACGCCGTCGAGCACGGCATAGAGAGGCTCCTGCCCCTGCTTTCTGCGCTTGGCAAGGCCCTCAAGGTTCTCCGTCTTCTGCTCCGCCGCGAGGAAAATGCCCTGCGGCGTGTCGGTCGCGGCGATTTTCTTTGCGAGCGATGCACTGGTTTCGTAAATGGGGCATTTTTTCTGCAGGGCCTTGAGAAGCTTCTGTCCGCGCTCCTTTTGCGCAAATTCCTCCGTATAGAGTGCAAAGCGCAGGGAAAAGTCCGACGCAGCCGCCATTTCCGCGAGGCGCAGCCCTTCCACGCGGAATAAGCCTTCTTTCATGCGGTGCCTGCGCGCAAGCAGGCTCTGCATCAGCTTGATTTTCTTGTTAGCCGCGCTGTCAATGATCTCGGTCATGATAATTTCCTTCTATTATATATAGCGATATACAGAAAAGGCCCGGCGGGCAGCATATGCACCCGCTGGGCCTGAATCATTTCAGAATGAATCTTACTGATTCTCTTTAGCAACAGCTACGAGCTGAGCAAAAGCCTTCTCATCGGAGATGGCGAGGTCAGCCAGCATCTTGCGGTTGACTTCAACACCAGCCTTCGTCAGGCCGTTGATGAGTTTGCTGTAGGAGATACCGTTCGTACGTGCAGCAGCATTGATACGAGCGATCCAGAGACGACGGAAGTTGCCCTTCTTCGCACGGCGGTCACGGCGTGCGTAGTAGAGAGCCTTCATGACGGTCTCATTGGCTTTCTTGAACTGTTTGCTCTTGGAACCTTTGTAGCCCTTTGCGAGCTTCAGGATTTTCTTATGACGTCTATGTGCAGTCACGCCGACTTTAACTCTTGGCATGTTTTTATCCTCCTAAATATATCAATCTTACCAAACGCGCAATCTTCTTGATTAGCCGTTCGGGAGCATCGTCTTAACGCGGGCAAAATCAGCACCAGCAACGAGCGTTGCTTTGCGCAGATTGCGTTTACGTTTCGGAGATTTCTTCTCCAGGATGTGGCTCTTGAAAGCCTTGTTGCGTTTGAATTCACCGCTGCCCGTTACAGTAAAGCGTTTTGCGGCAGCTCTGCGAGTCTTAATTTTCGGCATTGCTATTTCCTCCCATATTCTTCGTCTTTTGCGGCTTCTTTTTCGACGATTTCGCGACCTTCGGTGCGACAATCATCGTCATATTCTTACCCTCAAGTTTGGCATTGCGCTCAACGGAGACGGCATCCCCGAGGGCGGCAGCCACACGCGAGAGAACTTCCTTGCCAAGCTCCGGATGCGAAAGCTCACGGCCGCGGAACATGATCGTGACCTTGACCTTGTTTCCTTCCTCGACAAAGCGAAGTGCGTTCTTCAGCTTGACATCGAAGTCATGCTGTTCAATATTCGGGCGAAGTTTTACCTCTTTGATGTTGATGACTTTCTGCTTCTTCTTGGCTTCCTTCTCCCGTTTCTGCTGTTCATAGCGGTACTTGCCAAAATCCATGATACGGCAGACCGGCGGCTTGGCCTTCGGTGCAACCTCGACGAGGTCGAGATGCTGTTCCTCGGCCATGCGCAGCGCTTCGCGCGTCGGCATGATGCCGAGCTGCTCACCCGTCGCGCTCGTCACGCGGACTTCGCGGATGTGGATCTGTTCGTTGATTCGTAACGATTCCCTGCTAATAGTGGAAACACCTCCTGATTAAAAACGTGACAAACCTGATAAAATAACATAAAAAAGAGGCGGCACAAGGCCACCTCTCAAAACATTCCTGTTATAAACCCAAGTGACTGTTCATCATCAGGTGAGAAGCGGTGGCTTCTTCTTGTTGCGTACTTGACTAGTATACCACGGCAGTCATGCCCTGTCAACACGATTTTGTCAAGTCATTAATATTTCTTGGCTTTCGTCGCAATCTGGTCCTGCAGATAAGCAATGAAGTCCTCGACTTTCATCGTTTCGCTCTTCTGCTCGCCGTACTTGCGGACCGCGACCGTGCCGTTTTCCATCTCCTGGTCGCCGACGACGAGGGAGTACGGCGTCTTGAGCATCTGGCTCTCGCGGATCTTCTTGCCGATCTTTTCGCTGCGGTCATCGACTTCAATGCGCAGGCCGAGGTCGAACATCTTCTTGCGGAGCTCATGCGCGTAGTCAGCCTGCTTGTCCGTGATTGGCAGGATGCGGGCCTGTACCGGAGCGAGCCAGGTTGGGAATGCACCGGCGTAGTTCTCGATGAGAATGCCGATGAAGCGTTCGATGGAGCCGTAAACAACGCGGTGCAGCATGACCGTGCGGTGTTTCTCGCCGTCTTCGCCGACATACGTCAGGTCGAATTTCTCCGGCATCAGCATATCGAGCTGAATCGTACCGCACTGCCACGTACGGCCAATCGAATCCTTGAGGTGGAAGTCGATTTTCGGGCCGTAGAACGCGCCGTCGCCTTCGTTGACAACGTATTTGAGGCCGCGGTGCTCCAGGGCGTTGCGCAGGGCTGCCGTGGATTTCTCCCAAATTTCGTCCGAACCCATCGAATCATCCGGACGCGTCGAGAGCTCGGCGACGTACGTCAGGCCGAACGTGTTGTAGACTTCATCGAAGAGGTCGATCGTGTGCTGGATTTCTTCTTCGATCTGGTCCGGCGTAACGAAGAGATGCGCATCGTCCTGCGTGAAGTTGCGGACGCGGAACAGGCCGTGGAGCTCGCCGGATTTCTCATGGCGATGAACGAGGCCGAGTTCGCCGAGGCGCAGCGGCAGGTCGCGGTAGCTGTGCTGCTTCGAATTGTAGACGAGCATGCCGCCCGGGCAGTTCATCGGCTTAATCGCGTAATCTTCGCCGTCAATCTTCGTGAAGTACATGTTCTCTTTGTAGTGGTCCCAGTGACCGGAAGTCTCCCAGAGTTTGCGGTTCAGGATCATCGGGGTCTTGATTTCCTGATAGCCGTAGCGGCGATGTACTTCGCGCCAGTAGTTGATGAGTTCGTTGCGGATAACCATGCCGTTCGGATGGAAGAACGGGAAGCCCGGGCCTTCCTCATGCAGGCTGAAGAGGTCGAGCTGCTTGCCGAGCTTGCGGTGGTCGCGCTTCTTGGCTTCTTCGAGCATGTGCAGGTAGGCATCGAGGTCGGCCTGTTTCTCAAAGGCCGTGCCGTAGATGCGCTGCAGCATCTTGTTGTGCTCGTCGCCGCGCCAGTAAGCACCGGCGATGCTCATGAGCTTCAGGGCCTTGACCTTGCCCGTCGAAACGACGTGCGGGCCGGCGCAGAGGTCCGTGAATTCGCCCTGCGTGTACATCGTGATTTTTTCGCCTTCCGGCAGGTCGTTTATGAGCTCGACCTTGTACGTCTCACCCTTCTCCTCGAAGAACTTCAGGGCCTCTTCGCGGCTGACTTCCTTGCGCTCGAGCTTGAGGTTCTCCTTGACGATCTTCTTCATCTCTTTTTCGATGTCGGCGAGGTCGGCTTCCGTGAGCTGACGGTCGATATCGAAATCATAGTAGAAGCCGTTGTCGATGGCCGGTCCAATGGCCAGGCGAACGTTGTTGTCCTTGTAGAGGCGTTTGACAGCCTGTGCGAGGATGTGAGAAGCCGTGTGGCGCAGTGCCCAGCGGCCGTCCGCATCATCAAACGTCAGGAACTCTACCTTGCAGTCTTTATCGAGAACGGTCGTGAGGTCTTGCGTCTCACCGTCCACCTTGGCAGCCAGGACCTTTTTAGCCAGGCTGTTGCTTACCTGTTTCACGAAATCCTGAATGCTCGTACCCGCTTCAACCTCGCGTACTGCACCGTCTTTCATGGTAATATTCAACATCTGTATGCCCTCCTTAAAAATCAAAAAAGCTCCGTCCCGAAGAGGGACGAAGCTTAGCATCGTGGTTCCACCCTGATTGCCATCTCCCTATATATAATAGAAGGAAACAGCCACTCAGCATTTCGTAACGGAGAATGTGCTCCGGCAGAGCTTACGCAAAATATCTTCAGCCCTGCAGCTTGGAAGGGGTAACTCCGGCGCTCACCTAGGATGCTCTCAGCCAATGCATCCCTCTCTTGAAGCAGCGTCCCCGCGGTCATGTCTTCCGCATCGCCTTTGCTTTATTCGATGCCCTTATTATATGAGCCTCGCATACACTTGTCAAGCCTTACGGGATTTATTTTTCTGCTGCTTGACGAACTTCCTGCATCTGTTAAAATAAAAGGAACAAACAAGAAGAATCACTCTTCCTATTCCGTACTCATAAATAGAAAGGACTCATGCCATGACCATCATGACCGTACTCTACTTCGTCGTCAATGTCGTCTTCTTCCTCGCGTTCCTCATCCTGCTCGAAGTCATCTGGGGCAACACAAAGATTGCATGGAAAGAAAAGAACTACACAAACCTCTTCCTCTACCCCGTCGGCGGCACCGTCATCTTCGTCATCCTCGCCAAACTCAGCAGCCTCGCGCATGATTTCTTCGTCGGCTGATACTGCGGCACTTATTTCTTGCAGGCCTTGCGGGCAAATGGTATAATAAGTATAGAAAAAGAGGCCACCGTAAGCGGCTGCCCCTAGAACAAATCAAAATGACCGGTCAGATGGGGGTCTTGGCGGTCATTTTTTGTTGCTTCTATCTTTACCAAAGGCGTAGCCTAGGGAAAAACAAGCAATGGCAAGTCCGAAAACATTAAATACGATATCGTATACAACCATTCCGTCCATGCTTCATCCCTCCTTTCAGCCGAAACTGTGGAGGGCTTACAAAATCCCTCCACTTCCAGAAAGAAACCGGAATCAGAGGGCAACCGCCTACCGTTGGTGGCCATCAGCAGTACATCGTACTGCTGATTTTTTTATTCTATCATAAAAGAACACGTAACAGCAACTGTAAACAATTTACTTGATATATACCTGCTTTTCAGGTATAATAAAATCATGATTACAAGTTTTCGGGACAAAGAGACCGAAAAAGTCTATCATCAGATATTTTCAAAGAAACTGCCACAATCAATTCAGCGTCTTGCATTACGAAAATTACTTATGATGGACAATGCAACATGTCTGAACGATTTGCGTGTCCCTCCAGCGAATCATTTGGAACAGCTTTCCGGCCCACGAAAGGATGAGTACAGTATTCGGATCAACAAGCAATATCGAATCTGTTTCAGGCTGAAAGACAGCAATCGTTTCTATGATGTACAAATTGAAGATTACCATTAAGGGGTGATAGATATGGAAAAGTCGTTCATTCCTACTCCGACGATTGCAGAGATTCTGCACGAGGAATTCATGGAGCCATTGGGGATTTCGGCTTATCGCCTGGCAAAGGATATTCACGTTCCCATTTCGAGAATTCAGGATATTTTGCACGGAAAGCGCAGAATCACAGCGGATACTTCCCTGCGTCTTGCGAAGTATTTCGGTGTCAGCGACCGCTACTTCATGGATTTGCAGAACGACATCGAGCTGCGCAATGAAAAAATTGCCCTGAAAAATGAACTCGAAAAAATTGAACCATGTATCGCATAAGCGACAGAAAAATGACCGCACAGCTGCATAACTGGCGGTCATTTTTTATGCCCTTAAAGCTTCTTTGGCCCAGCCGACGGCTTTTACGTCGGCCGGCAGCCAATTGACGGTGTCGAACTCGTCCGGATGAAGCCACTTGGCGCGGTCGTGCACGGTCAGGGTGATATGGTGGCCCATCAAGCGGCAGAGGTAGCAGTCCATCGTCAGATGGAATTTCGGATAATCATATTCGACTGTGCCGAGCAGGCGGTCGATGACGATTTTGGCCTTGAGTTCCTCGCGAATCTCGCGGTGCAGGGCTTCTTCCCCGCTTTCTCCGGCTTCGAGCTTGCCGCCCGGAAATTCGTAGCCGCCCGCAAAATCGCCGTAATTGCGCCTTGTCGCCAGCACGCTCGTACCATCCGTAATGACTGCTGCTGCCACGTGAATCTTTTTCATCTATCTCTTCCTTTCTATCTTTCTGCCCTTCTGCATTCTTATGCAAAAGTCAGGCTTCTTTGCTTGTAAGGTAATCGTAAAGGTCCTCGCGGACCGCCGTGTCGAGCTGCCAGAAAAGTTCCACGGCCGTGTCGCCCGAGTCCATCTTGATGGGCTCAGCCCCGTGATTTGTCATACGGCCCAGATAATAAAAACTCTTGGCCTCTTTATCCTCTTTGTTTTTCCGCACAAAGAGGTCAATCGGCAGTCCCTCTGCCTTTGCCCTGCAGAAACGCTGCACATCTTCAGAATCGAGACTTCGCTTGCTCTTGGAAATCGAAATGAGCTGGCCGTTATTCAAGAAGCGGTCATGGTAATTGATGGAATCCTGCACATCCGCCGCCTTGTCGTAGTTGATGAAAACGGGATACGTCCGGCTTTCCGCATCGTATTTATAACCACCGATATTGAGCGGCACGAGGGAATGGCTCCAGTCCATGATGCGGCAGACATCCTCATAATCGTATTTTTGATAAAGCTGAAAGCCGCTGTCCTGATAGGGATTGCTGTAGTTTTCCCGATAGCGCCGCAGGCCGAAGCGGACGAGCTCATCTATCTGACTCCGAAAGTCCTCATGCTGCAGCAATTTGCGAAACGAGGCCGACGCTGTGTAGTCCCCTGCACATGGTTCGATAAAAATGCAGTCCTGAAACGTCTTGCGGGACGCGCCTGTCGCAAAATCTCCCGTCATGATGTGGATGAGATTTTGGCGCGTATTGCGCTTGAAGGCAATTTCATAAGGAGGCAGCGAGAGACGCCGCTCCAGCACATGAAAAATCCGCTTTTCCCCGGGATGCTGCAAAATGATGTCGAGCATCAATAGCTCATGCGGCCGCTTGCCCTCGGCAAATTCCTTCGAGATGTACTGCAGAAATTTTTCTTCAAGGGCATTGAAGGCAACGCGATAGTCCTTTTCATATTTCTTCAGAAAGGCATGATACGAGCCGAGGCGATTGGCACGAAATACGCAGGTGATGTCCATCTCGCCGAAGCGGTCAAACTCGTCCAGCTTAGGAATTCGCCCCAATTTATAGCGCAAATGGAAATAATTGTCCTTGATAAGCTGGATTGCCGCGAGGTTCGACTGGTCGATGGAATGAAAGATCTGCTCCCGCGCGACCGCATCGAAGTGAATCGTCGAGGCCCCCGGAATCATGCGTTCACCCTCAAGCAGAAAGTGGCGGATATTGTCTTTATTGTAGCTGCGGTCACCCGAAAGTGCGATGGGAATCAGGTAATTCTTGTCGCTGTAATTGCCAATAAAATCGAGTATGACGACGTATTCCTTCCCCTCCGCCTTGCGCAGGCCGCGGCCGAGCTGCTGAATAAAGACAATCGGGCTCTGCGTCGGGCGCAGCATGATGACCTGGTTGATTTCAGGGATATCGACGCCCTCATTAAAGATATCGACCGTCAAGATATAATCGAGGGGATTGGGGATGTCATCTTCGATGAGGCGGCTTATGGCCGCTTCTCGTTCTGCCTGTGAATTTTTGCCGGATAGACTCAGCGTGCGCAGGCCGTGTTCGTTGAACTTCTGCGAAAGAATTTCCGCCTCCCGATTTGTACTGCAGAAAATCAAGCCCTTGACGCGCGAGCCGCTGAAACCGTAGAACTCGGCCTCACGGATGATATGCTCGACACGGCTCTCACCTGTAAGCTTTTGAAAAAGATGTTCGTCATGCACCTCATCCGCCGCATACGTCCGCTCTCCCAAACTGATATCATGGATGCCAAAATAATGGAATGGGCAGAGAAGATCCTCAGTCAGAGCCTGCTGCAGGCGAATTTCATAAGCGATATTGTGGTCAAACAGGGCGTAAATATCAAAGCTGTCCGGCCGGTCCGGACTGGCCGTCATGCCGAGGCAGAACACCGGCGTAAAGTAGTCGAGCAGTTTTTGATACGAGGCCGCGCCGGCGCGGTGCACCTCATCGATGATGATCAGGTCAAAAGCATTTGGCGAAAATAAATGCAGGACGTCCTCACGCGAAAGCGTTTGGATGGTCGCAAAGAGATACTGTGCATCGACGTCTTTAGCCGTACCGGACAGCAGGCCCGCGTCAATATTTTCGCCGAGAACGCGCCTGTAACTCTTTAGGGCCTGCTTGGCAATCTGCTCGCGGTGCACGACAAAAAGCATGCGCCGCGGCTGAAAATCACGCGCGGCAAAGGCTGAGGCATACGTCTTGCCCGTGCCCGTCGCGGAAATCAGCAGAGCTCTGCGGGCCTTATGGTGACGAAGGGCGCGCAGGCTCTCAATAAACTCCTCCTGCATGAGATTGGGACGCAGGGCTGCGGACGTGCCGGTCATTGCCACCGAATCGGCATTTTCCGCCGCCAGCGGCAGGTCTGACAGGGGCAGCTCATAAGACTGTCCCTGTTTTGCCTGCATGCGTTCGCGCTCATGCTGATAAATCTTTTGATACGCATCGTAAAAGAGCGCAAACGAAAGGGTATGTTTTTCGTCCGACCAAAGGTCTTCAAAGCGCGTGAGCATGCTCTGCGTGTATTCGCCATCATGAAGGGAAATGAGCTTCGTGTTCCATTCCTCATTTTTGGTCAAAGCTGCTGCCGTGAGATTGGAACTGCCCACAATCATGCGGTAAACATCGCCGCGGCGGAAGATATAGCCCTTCGTGTGAAAGCCAGCTCCCTGTTCCGACCAGTACATGCGCAGTTCAATGTTGGAGAATGCCTGCAGCTTCTTCAGGGCCTTGGGGTCGCTGAAATTTAAGTAATTCGTTGTCAAAATGCGGCCGGGAATTTTTCGCTCTTCCAGTTCCCGCAGAATGCCGAGCAGCGGCGTGATGCCGCTCATCGTGATAAAGGCCACACTGATGCAGAAGGACTCGCAGTGCTCGAATTCGCGCTCGAGGGCCGACAGGACCTTGCGGCCATTGTGGTAGTCATTGTACACAAATTGAGGGCGATATTCGGCAGCCGAATTCACCCTCGCATCGAAGAAGGCAGTCTTTTGCCCCTGCAAAAGACTGTCCGTTATTTTGTTCATGCCCCCACTTCCCTTTCGCGCCAACGTATAAACAGTATTAGTATACCACGCGGGAGACTGCAGCGCTATGATTTCCGCAGGAACAGATTCTTTTATCTGCGGTCGATGGCCTGATTGACCTTGACGCCGAGGAAGGCGGCCATGAGGCATTTGATGATGTCGCCGGGGATGTACGGCAGGACGGCCATGACGACGGCGGCTTTGAGGCCGATGTCCATGACGAGCATCATGGAGATGAGGCCGCCGACGTAGGTAAGAGGGATGCCGACGACGATGTCAACGAGGGCGTAGCGCTTGAAGCTCGGCTTATCCCCTTTGAGCGCACTGATAATCGGGTAGACGACGAGCCACGCGATGATGTAGCCGCCCGTCGGGCCGACGAGGCGGCCGACGCCGGCTGTACCGCCGACAAAGACCGGCAGACCGATGCAGCCGAGCATGACATAGACAAAGAGTGCGATGAACGTCTGTTTTGGCGGCAGTACGAACGCCGTGACGCCGAGCGCAAGCGTCAGGGCCGTGACCATGCCCGGCGTAAATGGCAGCGGAAACGAGATATACGCCGTCACGCAGCAGAACGCCACGCAGAGTGCCATTTTGGTCAGGTCTTGTACGGAAAATGCTTTTGCATTCATGATGAATCCCTCTTTTTCTCTCATAGAAATAAATTTTATAATGCCCTACATATGTTCCTATTATAGGACGGCATTCCCTTATCGTCAACCTCATCGAAATAACGGTTGACACAGGAAACAGCAAACAGCCCCATACCATACAAAGCGTACGGTATGGGGCTGTCCTTATTTCAACTAATTGCCTGAGGCAATCAGATCATGTTCTTGACATAGGAGTCATAGAGGGATTTAAGCTCTTCGACTTTGTCGTACATCTCAACCTGCAGGCCGGATGCCGTTGCATAGTCGCCTTCGTTCAGAGCGTTGATGAGCAGCGTGAAGAGGCTCTTCTCATCGATGCTGTCTTTAGCGAGGTAGCTGCGAATGCCGTTGATCTTGTTCCAGTTGTAGGAATCGAGGTCCGTAACGAAATCCGTCTTGACTTCCTTGGCACTGCGGACGATGTCGCGGTTCTCCGGAATGATGCGGGCGATGAGCTCGGTCTTCCAGCGCGTCAGGGCACCAGCGCGGAATGCTTCGATGATCTGGTCGCGCAGAGCGCCGCCAGCCGTGATGACTGCGAGCTTAGCCGGATAGTTCTCGAAGTTCTGCATGTTCTCCCAGACCGTAGCCGGCGGAGCACCGAAGAGGCGCGTGCGCTCTTCTTCCGTGTAGTCTTCGAAGACATCGTCTTCACTGCGGTATGCACGGTCTTTCTCGAGGTAGAAGCCTTCTTCGCCGGCATCTTTGGAGATTTCGGCGAGGCATTCTGCCGTCGTGTGCGTTACGCAGGCTTTGACACCGTCGAGGCAGGCCGAATAGATGGCAGCGAGGACGAGGTACGTATTCGTGTACGGGTTGCAGGCACGCAGCTCAAAGCGCGTAGCGTACGGATTGCTGAGGTCGCGAATAAGACCTGCGAGGATCGTACGGTTGCGGGACGGGATCTTCGGCGTATGGCCGAGGGACGTAACGACGCAGACCGGAGCCTCGAAGCCCGGTTTGAGGCGGTTCAGGGAATCGTTCGTAGCAGAAACGAACGGGTTGATGACTTCGTAGTTCTTCAGCAGGCCCATGAGGGAACCATAACCGATGGCGCTCATGAAATCCTTCTCCTGGTCGTCAGCCGTGAAGAGGTTGTGGAGCTTGCCGTCCTTCGTGATGGCAGCCATGCCGATGTGCGTGTGCTCGCCGTTGCCTGCGAGGCCAATCATCGGTTTTGCCTTGAAGTTGACTTCGAGGCCGACAGCGCGGAATACTTCTCTTACAATCGTGCGGACGAAGAGCTCGTTATCGGCAGCCTGCAGAGCATCAGCGAAGCGCCAGTCAATCTCGAGCTGTTCGCAGACATGCGTCATGCGGCCGCTCTCGTCGATCTGTGCTTTGAGACCGCCGACTTCCTTATGGCCCATCTCGACTTTGAAGCCGTATTTGTCGAGGACTTCGAGGCACTGCTCAAGAGCCGTGCGGACGATGCCGTGCGTGCGCTCCCAGTACTGCTCCTGCAGGACCTGCGAAGCGGACATCTCTTCGATGGCAGCATCTTCAAGCGGCGTCTTGACCCAGAACTCGAGCTCCGTAGCTGACGTGAACTGGATATCCGTAACATCGTTGCCGTTGACGCTCTCGATGCCCGCAATCTGCGGATGCTCTTTGAAGAGCTTCAGGAGTTCGCCCTTGACATAGGCGAGCGTGTCAGCAAGCACTGCACGCGAATCAACGCGTTTGCCTTCATGAATCAGGAAGGACGGGATACGCAGCGTGCCAATTGGTTTCTCCGTCTCTTCGTCGTAGTTTTCCATGTTGTAGTCAACAAACCAGTTGACGGAAGGATCAATCGGCATATCGACTTTTGCGTTGTTCAGGGTGGCAATGCCCGTCAGCACGACGGAAGAACCATCCGTCTGGACAGCCGTGCCAGCATAGAACTCATCGATATCCTTAAGGAAGATGCGCATTGGGATTTTTTCATCCGTATCGTTGCCGGCCATATCGATGCCGACCAGCGAAACGAACTGGATTTCCGGATGTGCTTTGAGCGTGTTCAGGATTTCATCTTTTTTGGAGTTTGCAGGAATCACATAAAGTAACTCGTCCATGTTTATACCACCCTTTTTAAAATTGAGCAACAAAAAAGCCATGCAGAAAAAACAACCTGATCAAGAATCCTGATAGGAAGCATCACCTCTGCATGGCGCCATTGCCATATTGACTATTCGTCTCGTTCAAGTTCAAGTGCATCGAATGTACTCGCTTGAACGACTATTATGTTATCACAGAAGAATCTTTTTGTAAAGGGGCTCAGCGTGTATACATTTCATGCACCAGGCGCGAAGCTGACGACGAGGCATACGCAGCGGGGCTCGTGCCGTAGACGCTGCGGAAGGCCTGTGCACCGTCGCCATCCGCGAGATTCGCGGCATGCAGCCATTTGGCAAAGCTTTTCCAGCCGTGATTTGCCGCGAGGTCGTAGGCCGTGAGCTCCGCGATGATGGAACACGATTCATCGCCAAAGGAGGCAACGGCCTGTTCGTAGTTCTTCGGCGCCGTCAAAGACGCGGCATCGGGGAAGCTCCCCTTTTCCGCGAGAATATCGTACCAAGTGCGCCGGTAGTCCGCAAACTCTCCAAGGCCCTCTTCGCCGAGACGCTGCGTGCCGATGAGATAGGCCATGCCGCGCGCGAGCCACGCGACTTCTTTTTCCGTGCCGCCCATGGCCTGCGCCTCCATGACGCGCGTGAGCATGACGCCCGTGCTGAAAATCTGCTGACGCCGCGAATCAAGCGCCGCGGCATCGAGAAACAGCGTGCTGCCGTTCTCGAGCCAGAGGCTCTCGCCGATATTTTTCGCGGCTTCCGCAGGCGTCATATCGGAGTGCGCGCTGACGGCCCCGGCCATCTGTTCCTTGCCGTTTGCGAGCACGAGCGTGTACTCGCCGTGCAGCGTCATGCCGAGCCGGCGCTGCAGAAGGTTCTGCACAGCGGCGAGCTGCTCCTGATAAAAACCGGCCTGCTCCGCCGCCACGCCCTCGCCCGCTTCGATGTGAATCACGGCCGGATTTTCCTTCTGTCCCTGCCACCACGCAGAAAACTCCGTGAGAAAATCGTCAAGCGACAGGCCAAAGGCCTCCGCAAAAGCTTCTTCACCGCTTTTGCCCGTGCCCAGCGCCTTGAAATACGATGCGAGCTTTTGGCCGCGCTCTTCTTCAGAGTAGCGGCCGAGAAGCCGCGCGGTCATCATGTCGGCCATCTCGTAGGCGTGATAGTTCTTCTTCATGATGGACTTTCGTTCGGCAAATTCAAGATGAAGGAGGTCCGCCGGCTCGGCAGGCTGCGGCGCGCCGAGAAGGTCATCGAGGACGTCCATCTGCCAGCGCGCCATTCTGCGGCCGCCGAGTTTTTCGGCCATCATGGCGCCGACGTAATCGGCCGAGCCCTCTTCGAGCCAGAACAGGGCCTCCTTGTCCGTGTCGCGGCCGTCGCTTAGTTCGTACTGCAGTTGATGGAAGAGCTCATGGGCCGTCGTCGCATAGCGGTCGCTGTGACTTTCCATCACACCGGCCTTGGCGTTGATGGCCGTAATGTGCTGCCGTCCGCCCGACCAGCCGCCCGAGATGCCCGCAATCTCTGCCGCCTCATCGTCCGAGAGTGCGAATTTTTCCCTGAGGATGCTGCGGTAGTCGGCATCCGAAGACGCGACATAGACCTTGACCGAATGCTGCCTTCTCGCGCCCATCTGCTGCTCCGTGAGCTCGTCAAAGGCGCCCGCCGCTTTTTTGACGTCCGCGAGCGCGGCGCCGCTGCCCTCGACGTGGATTTCGCCGTCGTCGCGCTCGAAAAGGCTCAAAAATGAATCCATGCAGCGCTCGGCCTGCGGCAGAAATTCCGGCGCATGAAAGCCAGCCCAGCCTGCCCCAAAGAGAAGCGAGAGCAGCACAAGCAGCCCCAAATATTTTTTCATATCTTACGCACCTTCCTCATCTTCTGCACCTTCCGCATCGCACAGTCCCTCATGATTTTCCGCCTTCTGCTTCTCATTTCCGCTGCCAGCGGCAGGCAAAATATTCAAACGCATCGATCAGGCCAAAAAGCAAGAGGCCCATCAGGCTCAGCACGACGATGCCCGCGTACATCTCGAGGTAATTGACGCGCAGCCATGCATCCATGATGTAATAGCCCATGCCAAATTTCGTGCCGAACGTCTCAGTGAAAAACAGCACGGAAACGGCCGTGGCCATCGCGACGCGCACGGCCGTGATGAATTTAGGCAGCGAGGCCGGCATGATGACAAAGCGGAACACCTGCCAAAAAGACGCGCCGAGCGAGTACAGCGGATAATACGTCTCCTCCGGCAGCGTCCTTATGGCATCGCGCACAGCCACGACGACCTGAAAGACGATAATCAGGAAGATCATGAGGATTTTCGAGAGCTCACCGACCCCCGCGAGCAGCATGAGGATTGGCAAAAGCGCAATCTTCGGGATCGGGTAGGTCAGGTAGACGACAGGGGACAAAAAGCGGTCAGCCCTTTTAAAATAGCCCATGAGTACGCCCAAAGGATACCCGACGAGCACGGCGAGGCCGAGGCCCGCCGCGATGCGCCAGAGGCTCCAGGCCGCGTGCACGAGAATGTACTGCGTGAAGACGCGGCCGAGCTTTGCAAAGACCTTGTCCGGCGTCGGCACAATCGGCAGCTCCATGATTTCTGCGACTGCGTACCAGAGCACGAGCAGGAAAACGGCCGCGGCCGCATAGGAAGCGAGTGTATGTTTGATTCTCATGCTTCTTCCCCCCTGCTGATGCGGCGGATCTCCTCGCGCAGTCTGCGCCCCATCTCAAAAAATTCCTGACGGCCGCGCTTCTCGGGGCTGCCGCTCAGGGGATTTTCGAAAACGCGCACGATGCGGCCGGGCTTTGCGCCCATCACGACGATTTTCTGTCCGAGATAAAGGGCCTCCTCGACATAATGCGTGACGAGGATGGTCGTGACGTGCTGCTCCTGCCAGAGCGTCAAAAAGACGTCCTGCATCTCCTCGCGCGTGATGGCATCGAGCGCCGAAAAGGGCTCATCCATCAGCAGAATATCAGGGCGCAGCAGGAAAGAGCGCGCGAGGCTCACGCGCTGCTGCTGGCCGCCGCTGAGCTGCCGCGGATAGCGGCTGAGCAGGTCTTCAATATGAAGCTTCTGCGCGAGTCCCTGCAGGCGCGCCTCATCTGCCTCCCTGCCATCCTGCCAGTTTTTGCGGATGCGGCAGCCGAGCACGATATTTTCGCGCACAGTCTGCCATGGCAAAAGCCCGTAATTCTGCGGCATGAAGCCGATGCAGTCTTTTTTCGGGTCGAGGGCTCTCTCGTCCAGTCGTACATTGCCCTCTGCAGGCTTTATAAGTCCGGCCGCGGCCTTTAAGAGCGTGGATTTGCCGCAGCCCGAAGGCCCGATGATAGCACAAACCGTTCCTTGCGGAACGGTCAGGCTGATATCATCGAGCACGGTTGTCTTATTCTTTTCTTTTTGTGCCGTCCGGTAGCGGACGGTCAGATGTTCAAACGCAATCATGCTGTTCCCATATCATATATCAATTTAATTGTTCTCTCTTATTCGCCAAGCAGATTGACGACGAGGTCATCATAGCCGTAGGTCTCATTGACAAGGCCCTTCGTGTTGAGCCATTTCATACAGTCGGAGACATCCTGCTTCGCTGGCAGCGCGGCCTTGTGGTACTTCGGCAGGACGAGCGCATCCTTGGCCTCAGCCGGGAAGCCGGCCTTCTCGATGACAAAATCGATGTATTCGTCGCGCGGCGTGTTGTTGAGGTAATCGACGGCGCGGTTATAGGCGCGGTACATGGCCTGAATTTCCTTTTTCTTGTCCTTGGCAGCTTTGCTCGTAAAGAGGATGACGCCGGGGTTGATGCCGAGGTCATCGGAGCTCTTGATGAGGTGTCCGCCGTTGTGGATGGCGATGCTGGCCATCGGCTCCGGCAGCGTCGCGGCCGCGAGTTTGCCGTTCTGCAGCATCTCAAGGCGCGTCGGAATCTGCGGAATGATGACCTTGTTGATATCATCGCCCTGCAGGCCGTCCTTCGCGAGAATCTCATCCGTCACGTATTCGATGATGGTATTGCGCGAAACACTGACGTCTTTGCCCTTGAGGCTTTTTACGTCTTTGGCCTGCTCATTCGGGCCTGCGATGAGCTTGTAGCTGCCATCCGTGGCCGACGTGATCTTGACGTCAAAGCCGCCCGATTTGGCAAACGAAGCCGCGAGCATGTCGGAGACCGCGCCGTCGAGGTTGCCGCTCTGCAGTGCCGAGTCGCGGTCCATCGCACTCTTGTACTGCTGGATATCGACCTTGAGCCCTTCGTCCGCAAAATACCCCTTCTCCTCGGCGATGAGGAACGGCAGGGAGTCTGTATCCAGCATCAGGCCGACCGAAAGCGTCTGCAGTTCGCCGCTTGACGAGCCTGCCTGCCGATCGGAGCCGCAGCCCGAAAATACAAGCGCCGAGAGCAGCGCCGCAGCCGTCAGGCCGAGAGAGAGCCCTTTCTTCCAGTGTTTTCCTATCATCTTATACGCCCCTTCCAAAATTTCACAAGTCCAGAATACTATTTTCCCCTTGTCTAAACCTGCTTAAAGACTATACACCTAAAGACTGCATCAATGGAACAGCAGGTCGCCGAGCATCGAAGCCCCTTCCTTGGCGTACGAGAGCACGGTGTCAATCGTATCCTTGTTCTCAGCGTACGTATCCGCGGCCTTGTCCTTGACCTTGCCGGCCTCGTCCTTCAGGGACTGGACATCGTCAAGCTTCTGCTGCACGTCGTCGAGTTTCTGCTGCGCATCATTGATGGACTGCTGCACATCGGCAGCCGCCGCGGCCGTATCGGCACTCTGCTGCTGATTATCGGCAGAGGCTTTCTGCTTCTTGTCCGACTGTCCCGTCACCTTGTCGAGGATTTTCTGCAGGCCGGATTCGCCATCGGCACTTTCCTGCATGGCCTGACTGCGTCCCTCAAGGCGGCCCTGCTGGCGCTCGAGGTCGCGCTGCTGCTGCTCGAGGTCCTTCTTTTTCTTTTCAAGAGCCTGACGCTGCTTCTGAAGGTCTCCCTCCTGCGCGTCGAGCTGCTGCTGACGCGCCTGCATCTGCTGTTCCTGATGCTGGCGCTCATTGTTCTGCAGGTCCGCCTGATCCTGACGGTAGCCCGCGAGCGCAAAGCCGATGAAGACGGCCACGAAGAAGCCCGCGATGAGCAGCAGAGCCTTCTTGCGCTTGCGCGTCAGCCATTTTTTCTTTTCCTGCTGTTTGGCCTTTTTCTGCAGGTCCTTATCGGGCTTCAGTTCGCGCACGCCGGGCTGCAGAGGCTCTTCTTCCTGCTCCTGCTGCGGAAAAGGCTGCCGGATGGGTCCGTCCTGCGCCCCCTCTGCAGCCGTCATCTTTGGCAGCTGCTGCGTATCTTCAAGGCGGCTGGCCGGCTCTTTTTCGTTTGCGGCCGCCGGCTTTCCCTGCGGCGCGTTGATGGAGCTGCCGGATTTTTCCCCTGCCGCGTCAAACGAGGCCGTCTTATTCAGCAGGACCGTCTTGTCGAGGTCCTCAGGCGCTGTCTTGTTTTCCCTGTCTTGCTGCTGGTCACTCATCGCCCCTGCCCGCTTTCTTTCCGGCCTGTGCTGCCCTTGCGGCCTTCTCGGCCTTGGCTTTTTCTTTTTCTGCCTTTTTCTTTTCCTTGGCCTCTTCCATCTCAATCATGGCCGCATGCTCCTTCTGCATCGTCTCGCAAAGGCGGCGCAGCGTCCAGAGCGTATTGAACGGCGTGACAATGGATTTATAGTGCACGGGCGGCACATTGGCATCTTTCAGGGCCTTCAGTACAGCGTCAAGGCGCTTGTTGCGGATGTTCTGCATGACCATGACCTCATGTGGGAACACGAAATCATCGTCTTCATAATCTTCGGGATTGGCCGCCCGAAAGCCCTTGATGCCCAATAGATAGCCGACTTTTTCGCGCCATGCTTCTTCCGGCAGCACCTTCGTATGGATGCCAAGGCGGTGCAGCGTCTTCTGCGCCAGCGCGAGTTTCTCGTCATCGCGGAATTGATAAAATAAAACCAGTTCTTCTCGTTTCATGGATTTTCCCTCATTTAAAATCATCGTGAAAGGCCGCGCATCAAAAGGTACGTGACCAGCTCGTCCATCGTGACTTCTTCCTCACGCATGCGCTCCTCAAGCTGACGGCGCAGCGTCTTGGGCAGGCGCACGGCCAGAGTGCCCTCCGGCAGAGCGCTTTCCGGCACCTTGACAGCCGCGGCCGGCTGCTCGGCCGCTTTTGCCTGTTCCATCTGCGGTTTATTCGCCTTTTCGGCCTTTCCCTGCTTAGGAGCAGCCTTGGCAGCTCGTTTTGCCGGCTTTTCGGCTTTGACCGGCTGCTCTGGTTCCGCCTGCACGGCTTTTTCGGGCTTCGCGTTTTTCGCCGTCTTGGCCTTTTCGTTCTTGCCCTTTTTGTTCTTGACCGCCTTGACTTCTTTCGGCTCCTTCGCCTCTTTCAGCTCTTTCGCAGCTTTCACCATTTCTTTTGCTTCTTTGCGCTCTTTATGCTCTTTTTCCTGCTTGGCCTGCTTCAGCTGCTTGGCCTGTTTTTTCGCCTCGGCCTTTTCGGCTTTCTCGGCTTTTTCGACCTGCTTCTCCTGCTTGCTTGTATGTTTCTTTCTCACGGTTTCTCTTTCCTCCGGCGGGTAGACGATGAATTCGTCATAAGCGTTGCGCAGCGTTTCGCTGGCCTGCTTCGTCCCCACGCCAATGATATAAGATTTTTCCTTCGAATTGAGCATCTGGGCGATGCGCACAAAGTCCGAATCCGTCGTGATGATGAAAAAGCGGCGCACGCCCTCCTGATACAAGAGCTTCGCCGAATCGTAAAGGGCCGAGTCGAGCGAATTCTTGCCGAGGAAGGTGCGGCTGATCTGGCGGAACGTAAACCCGGGGCGCCGCATGAGCTTGTCCCAGCGCTTCTGCTCGGGGCGCTCATCCCAGTCCGAAATCACGATCGTGCGGCACGGCTGAAAGCGGCGTGCCTTGCCGAGCGTGTAGTTGAGCATCTCAAACGGCGCGTTCTCGATATCGTAGAGGATGCCGACCGTCGTGTTGCTGGATTCAAGTGTCACTTCGCCATCCCCTCCTCATTTCCGAGATGCTTGAAGGCTTTCTCGATGATGCCGCCGCCGACGACGGTATCCCCATCGTAAAAGACGACCGACTGCCCCGGCGTCACGGCGCGCTGCGGCTCCGCGAACGTCACCTTGACCTTGCCATTTTCCATCGGCTCAATGCGGGCCTCGCCCTCGCGGCGGCCGTAGCGGACTTTTGCCGAGACCGTCATGGGCTCCGTAAGCTCGTCAATGGCAATCCAGTTGAGGTCACCGGCAATCAGGCCGTCCGAGAAAACGTCCTTAGCCCCGCCGACAATCACGCGGTTGTGCGCCATGTCGAGGTCGACGACGTACAGAGGCTCCGGATACGCGATGCCAAGGCCTTTTCTCTGACCAATCGTGTAAAGGGGCACGCCCTCATGATGGCCGAGCACTTTGCCGTGCACATCGACGATGTCGCCGGGATGCAGGCACGCAGGATTCTTTTCGCGCAGATACGCCTTGTAATCATCGTGCGGCACAAAGCAGATTTCCTGACTGTCGGGCTTGTGCGCGACCGGCAGATTGTACTTTTCCGCGAGTTTGCGCGTCTCGACCTTCGTGTATTTGCCAAGAGGCATGAGAAAATGCGCAAGGCTCTGCTGATTGAGGTGATACAGCGCGTACGACTGGTCCTTGTGCGTGTCGATGCCTTTTTTGAGGACATAGCGGCCCGTCTCATCCTGCCCGATGCGCGCATAATGGCCCGTGGCCACATATTCCGCGCCGAGTTCGAGCGCTTTCTGCAAGAGGCCTTCAAACTTCACATAGCGGTTGCACGCAATGCAGGGATTCGGCGTCCAGCCCTTCGCATAGTCCGCGAGGAAGTAGTCGATGACTTTTTCCTGAAACATGTCCTTGAAGTTCATGACGTAATGCGGGATACCGACGACCTCCGCCACGCGGCGCGCATCGTCGACACTGCTGAGACTGCAGCAGCCGCGGTCATTCTCATCAAAATCACGGCTCTCCTCAGAAAGGCGCATCGTCACGCCGATGGCGTCATAGCCCTGCTCCACGAGCAGCGCCGCCGTAAGGGAGCTGTCCACGCCGCCGCTCATCGCGACGACTACTTTTTTCTTTTCCATATAAATAAAAAATCCTTTCTCTATTCCATAAAAAGACAGTCCAAGGACTGCCTATCGTTTTAAGTATACCATATCCGTGCAAAAAGCCCAAATCCATTGGACGCATAGAGGATGGTCTGCTAGACTAAAGGTACAGAGTTTTAATTACATTGGTCTTTTGGTTGGGTTTACATCGCAAAAGGCGGGGAGGGCATTATTTCGGGTTCGTCACTCCGTTAAATGGGCCATATGATTTTTTTGCAGGCTAAGGGGCTTCGCCGCCGACCGCGGCGTTTTGACATTCTGTACTTTGCAGGGCTTTCCTTATGGCCCAGCCCTGCGGGCAATCACTTCGTTCCTGCACGCGGAATAATGCCCTCCCCGCCAGTCACTGCTTGCCATACCTCTAAAGCTGAGGACTGCGCTGCAGCCCTCAGCCTGATGACGTGAGGTTTTGGTAGTATCAAGATGAGTTCTGCCCGCACAGCAATCTGCAGCTAACGGGGCGCGAAGACGAAAATGCTCGCAGTAACTGGGAGCGGGGGAATATTTTCGCCTGCAGAGCGCAGAGCGACTGCCCGCAGGGCTGGCTCCCAAGAAAACTCAGACTAAGATTGCCATGTAAGAACGCCGCGGCAGGCGGCGAATTTCCTTCGAAGCATCTTTCTGCATTGGGAGCCATTTAGCGGCGCGCCGAAGCCGAAAATATTTCCCCGCTCCCCTTGCAAAAATCATCTCACCCACACGAATCCATCGCGGTAATTATAAAAGGAGTATCTCATGCGCGTTGTTGGCATCATTGCCGAATATAATCCGTTTCATCAGGGCCACGCCTATCAGCTCCGCGCTGTGCGCGAAAAGATGCTGCAGCTCTATGGTGAAAAAGATGCTGCCGTCGTCGCGGTCATCAGCGGCAGTTTTACGCAGCGCGGCGGGGCGGCGGTGCTTGACAAGTGGCAGCGCGCGCAGATGGCTGTTTTGGGCGGCTGCAGCCTTGTCTTGGAGCTCCCGTTTCTCTTTGCCTGCCGCAGTGCGCAGGATTTTGCGCGCGGCGGGGTGCGCCTTTTGTCCTCGCTCGGCATTGTCGATACGCTGGCCTTTGGCGCAGAATCTTCGGAACTTCTGCCGCTTGCCGCGGCTGCCAGAGCCATCGACGCGGAAGCAACGCAGGCGGAGCTTCACGAGCGCCTGCAGCAGGGCGAGTCGTATGCGAAGGCCCTGACGGCCATTTTGCAGCAGAATGGTCTTGATGAAAATGTACTGCGGCAGCCCAACAACATCCTTGCCATCGAGTATCTGCGCGCTCTCGGGGCCTATGCTCCAGACATCACGCCCCTTCTGATTGCACGGCGCGGTGCCGGCTACCATGAAACAGCCCTCGGCCCTTTGGCTTCGGCCTCAGCCGTCCGGCAGGAGCTCCAAAAAGACGAGCCCGACTGGCCGGCCCTGCGCGCTTCGCTGCCCGAAACGTCGTTTGCCCTGCTGCAGCGCGCTTTTCCCGCTGACCTTGCCAATGCGGAGCATCTTTTCCGCCCCCTGCTCACGAAGATTTTAACGATGGACTCTGAAAATCTCCGGCAAATCTTCGGGCTGCAGGAAGGTCTTGAGAACCGCCTGCTCGCCAAGGCCTGCGCAAGTGCGTCTCTCGCGGCACTCACGCAGGCGATGGTCACGAGCCGCTATCCCGCGAGCCGCATCGCGAGGATTTTCCCGCATCTGCTGCTCGGGAGCCGCATCGAAGATGTAAAACGCGCAGACGAGACGGGGCCCCTTTACGCGCGCGTGCTCGCCTTTGACGAGACGGGGCGCAGACTGCTGCACGCGGTCAAAAAAACATCTGCCGTCCCTCTTGTCACCAAGGTCAGCCAGTTCCTTGATTCCAAGCAGCGCCTGCAGGACAAAGGACTCAGTCCCCTGCAAAAGATGCTGGCTTTTGACACGAGGGCCACAGAGCTGCGTTCGCTCTCTTTGCCTGAACCTTTCCCGCTTCAGCAGCAGCCCAATGATTTTATTGCTTCGCCGCTCTTTTGCCGCCGGCCTCTGCCCGCGGAGCACTAAAAGTTACAAGTTTACATCTCTTTTGTTTTCCATTATAATGAGAGGAATATGAAAAGAAAGAAGGATGAACCATGTCAGATTATCCAAATTGCCATAAACTCCTGATCTGCCGCAGTCTGCTGCAGGATCCCGCAATTGCCGCCCTCGGCGAGGTGCTTGACGGCGACAAGAGCCAGACGGGCATCTGCGCCGCGAAGCTCATCGAGACAGCCGAAGACGTCGGGCTGCACGGCAATCTCCTGCGCAGCTACATCATTTACCTGCTCGTGCACGACGCGAATCTCGCGGCGCAGACGATCGAGGTCAGCAACGGGCCGGTCGGCGCGAGCCTCAAAAAGGCATTCACGCACGATTTGACGCTGCTGCTGCCGTTTTTGACGAATCCGACGAGCCTTTATCTCGACCTGCCGCTGCTCGATGACTATGAGCCGACGGTCCGCCAGAGCGATGAGGCTTCGGCAGCGCTTGAAGCGCTTTTGAAGGATGCGCAGACAGCCGAAGATTACGCGGGGGCCCTGCTCTCTTATTATGGAAGCTTTGGTTACGGCGATATCGCGTCTTTCAAGGCGTTCCGCTGGGATACGAAGCAGCAGCGCCTGATCGGCATCCGCCATTTCGAGGCGATGCAGATGGACGATATCATCGGCTATGCGCATCAAAAGGAGCAGCTCATCGACAATACGGAGGCTTTTGTGCAGCGGAAGCCGGCCAACAATGTGCTGCTCGTCGGCGCGCGCGGCACGGGCAAGTCGTCGGGCGTCAAGGCACTCGCGAATCTCTATTACAGCCGCGGGCTGCGCCTCTTGCAGCTGACAAAGCCGCAGCTTTCGCACCTGCCGGATATTATGGACGCGCTGCGCTATTTTGCGAGCAAGCGCTTCATCATTTTCCTCGACGACCTTTCGTTTGAGGAATCGGACGCGGAGTACAAGTATCTGAAGTCGGCCATCGAGGGCGGCGTGGAGTCGCGGCCGGAGAATGTATTGATTTACGCGACGTCAAACCGCCGCCACCTGATTCGCGAGAGCTGGCGCGACCGCGATTCGGGCAAGGATGAGGTGTACCGCGATGACAGCGTCAATGAGACGATTTCGCTGTCGGACCGCTTCGGGCTCATCATCCAGTATTATGCGCCGGACCAGAAAGAATATTTGGCGATTATCGACCATATGCTGCGGAAGGCCGGCATCAAGCTCACGCCGGAGGAGCTGCGGATTGCGGGCGTACGTTGGGAGCTCACGCACAGCGGGCGCAGCGGCAGGACGGCACAGCAGTTTGTGGCGCATTATTTGGGGCAGATTGACAACGGAGCAGAATAAAATTAACATCGTGGCGTGGGCGGAGGGAACTATTTCGGCTTCGGCTGCGTCTCGGCGGGGACCGGTGAAACTATTTCGGCTTCGGCTTGCCGCTAAATGGGCCCCATGCCAGATTTCTTCGTTTTAGCCTGTTCGCCGCCTGCCGCGGCGTTCCTGCATCGCAGGACTTGGCTGAGTATACTCGGGGCCCAGCCCTGCGGGCAGTTGCGGCCTGCCTGCAGGCGAAATAGTTCCCCCGGTCCTAGCTGCGGTTGTGTTACATCGATATTGACAAGATGGAGCTTACAGGCGAAATAGTTCCCTCAGCCCCAGTTACTTTTTGCTTCTTAGTTCAGGAAGGGGCTCGCCTGCTTTGCAGGCATTGCCGTTACCGGTATTTCTTTATTTGCAGTTTAAAAGAGAGGTCCTGCGGGCCTCTCTTTTTTGTTCAGTCATATGATATTAGCAGTAGATGGCTACGGCTTTGGGGATGGTTTCGATCTCCAGCGGGAGCATTGGGCCGCATTCGCCGTCGATGTCGCTTTCGACGGGGATGCCGCTTTCGATGCGGAAGTGTTTGGCCTGAATGTGCAGGACGCCTTCGCGCCCGGAGACGGTTTTGCCGCTGACGAGGTCGCGGGAGATGCTCATGAGTTTGGGCAGGCTCGTGCGGCCGATGGTCAGGAGGTCGAGTTTGCCGTCGTCGACTTCGACGCCGGTGGCGACGTTTTTCATGCTGCCGACGACGGGGCTGTTGATGACGACGAAGAGGAAGGTTTCGACGTCATAGGTTTTGCCATCGGCTTCGATTTTGAGCGGGAAGTAGCGGAATTTTGGGAGTTCGCCGATGCCTTTTAGATAATAGGCCATTTTGCCGAGGGCGTTTTTGAAGCGGGCGTCGACTTCGTGGGCGATGCAGGCCATCATGCCACCGCTGGCAACGTTGATGAAGTAGGTGCTGCCTACGAGGCCAAGGTCGACGCGGCGGCTGCGGCCGCTGGCGATGATGTCGAGGTATTCTTCGAGGTTTTCGTTGACGCCGAGGTAGGTGGCAAAGTCGTTGGAGGTGCCGCTGCCGATGATGCCGAGCGGCAGGTCTAATTTTCCTTTCATCATGAGGTTGACGATTTCGTGCACGGTGCCGTCGCCGCCCGCTACGAGCAGGCCGTCAGGCGCGATTTCCTGCACAAACGGGATGAAGGCTTCATTGCCCTCTTTGCGCGTGCGGTAGAAGACAACGCAGATGCCGCGGCGCTGAAAGGCTTCCACTACCCAGTCGAGCTTGTTTTTAAACGCAGCATGCCCCGAGACCGGATTATAGAAGAGCACGAGTTTTTTCAAGATGCTTTCCCCCTAGCACAAAATAGCACAAAATAGCACAAAATTTCTCAAACCACGAACCGACCTTTAGTCCTTGAACACGCCGATGCGGCGCAGGATGCGGATGCCGATGCGGCCAATCATCGGGATGCGGACGAGGTCTTCCTCGAGCAGGCCGCCGATGAGCAGCATGACAGCGATGTAGACGAAGCAGCCGAAGAAGACGGCGCCGAACGTCGAGATGACGCCGAGGTGCCACCAGGCCATCGTCCAGTCATAGAAGAAGTAGACGGCCACGGCCATGACGGCAGCCGCGAATAGCGTCTTTAAGAGCTGCGGGATTTCCATGCGGTAGCCGATGAATTTGTAAATGAAAATGAGGTTGATGATGGCCGCGACGCCCATGTCGGCGGCCGTTGCCCATGCGGCACCCATGATGCCGAGCCAGGGCAGGGCTGTGAGTTCCCAGTTCAGGATGACTTTGGCCGCAGCCGCAAGGATCATGTTGACCATCGGGATGTTCGGATGGCCGAGGCCCTGCAGGATGCCCGTCGAGACCTGATGCAGGCCTAAGAGCACGATGCTGAACGACGAAATCATGACGGCCGGACCGGCGCCCGGGGCGTTGTAAATGAGGGTCGAAATCGGCGTAGCAAGCACGAAGACGATGACAAAGGCCGGGAAGCAGACGAAGTTCGAGATGCGCACGGAAGCTGCCGTCTGACTGTAGACGCGCTTCATGTCGCGCAGGGCCCTCGCTTCCGAAATGGCCGGCACGATGCTCATGGCCATCGAGGCCGTGATGATGCACGAGAGATTGACGAGCGGCACCGCCATGCCCGTCAGGTAGCCGAAGAGCTCCGTCGCTTCATTGACGCTGTAGCCCGCGACCTCGAGGCGCTGCGGCACGATCATGAGGTCGAGGTTCGAGACGACCGGCAGCATGATGCTCGCAGCCGAGACCGGCAGCGAGAGCATGAAAATGCGGCGGATGATCTTGCTGACCGGCTCATGTTCCGTCCCCGGCAAGGGCTTAATATCATGCCCATAGTCGCGCTCGATATCGCGGTCGAGCTTCCAATGATAGTAAACGAGCACAATAAGGCCCATCACGGCGCCGACAAGAGCACCGAGCGAGGCACCGGCCGATGCGTACTCCAGACCCCAGGGCAGGAAGAGATACGCGAGCAGAATCATCGTGATGACGCGGAAAATCTGCTCGACAATCTGCGACACGGCCGTCGGCGTCATGCGCTGCCAGCCCTGCAGGTAACCGCGCGAAGCCGCGAGGAACGTGACGAAAAAGACCGTCGGCGCAAGCACGACCATCGAGAGGTACGCGCGCGGGTCGCGGATGAAATGCCACTCAATGAGCCAGTCGGCCGCGAAATACGTCAATATGGAGAAAAACAGGCCCGTGACGAACATGAGCCGCATGGCAATCTTGAACACGCGCTTCGCGCCGAAGATATCCTTCAGGGCCACGCGCTCCGCCGTGATGATGGAAATCGCGACCGGCACGCCGGCCTGCGAAACCGTCATCGCAAAGAAGTAAATCGGAAAGGCCATCTGGTAAAGACCGATACCTTCACCGCCTAAGATACGCGAGACAAAAATCCAGTTCAAAGAGCCGATGACCTTGACGACAAAGCCGGCAATCGTCAGGATGAACGTGCCCTTCAGGAACGACTCACCCTTGCTCGACTTCTTCTCTTTGTCATTGCCGCCATTTTCCGGCTGTCCGCCCTGCGGCGCGGACTCCGCCTGCACTGCCGTCTCTACTTTTTCCTCTATACCTTGCTTATTAATTGAAAACACCGCCTACGTGCATGGATATACCAAAGTGAAAAAATAAAAGCAGGTCTCCCCGCCTCATTCTCTTCTTCAAAAGACAGACTACCACCTATAAAATGGTACTCAACATTGTGATTATATCATCATTGGGCGAATCATTCCAGTACTTCTTATAGAAAAAAAGAGACTTGCCCCTCGGCAAAGCCTCTTTTTGCATCAATGCTTCTATTATACTTCTATTATGCCTCTTTGCGGTCAAACGGCACATGGTTGAGAATGAGGTCCGGATTGTTGTCCATGATCCAGCCCAGCGCCCATTCGTTGCTGACGAGCAGCACCGGATTGCCCTTGCGGTCGTAGACGAACATGCCGCGGTCCGCGCCCTTCAGCGATGCCGGCGTGACCTCGCGTCCGTCTTTATACGCAAGCCAGCGCGCGACTTCGTACGGCTGCATATTCATCTCGATGTCGACATTGTACTCGTTCTTCAAACGGTACTCGAGCACCTCGAACTGCAGGGTGCCGACCGTGCCGACGATGTACGATTCCATGCCCGCACCGGCCTGCTGGAAGAGCTGAATCGCGCCTTCCTGCGTGAGCTGCTCGATGCCCTTGACGAACTGCTTGCGCTTCATCGTGTCCTTGGCCTGCACGCGTGCGAATTTCTCGGGCGGGAAGACCGGGAAGTCGGCGTATTTGAACTTGTGGCTCTCGTCGCAGATTGTGTCGCCGATGCCGAAAATGCCCGGGTCAAACAGGCCGACGATATCGCCCGGATAAGCCGTATCGATGATCTGGCGGTCCTGCGCGAGGAACTGCTGCGGCTGCGCGAGCTTGATCATCTTGCCCGAACGCTCATGCCAGACGCTCATATTGCGCTCGAATTTGCCCGAGCAGATGCGGATGAACGCGAGGCGGTCGCGGTGCGCGGGGTTCATGTTGGCCTGAATCTTGAAGACAAAGCCCGAGAATTTCTCGTCGTCCGGCGCAATGAGGCCATCGCTCGACATGCGCGGCTGCGGCGTCGGCGCCATGCGGATATAGCCCTCGAGGAAATCCTGCACGCCGAAGTTCGTCATGGCCGAGCCGAAGAACATCGGCGTGAGCTCGCCGGCGTTGACCTTGTCCATATCGAATTCCTCGCCTGCCTCGTCAAGAAGCTCGATATCATCCTTCAGTGCCTGCCACGTGTCCTCGCCGACGCGCTCGATGACTTCAGGGTCATCCGGCTCGTAGACATCGGCGATGCGCGCCTGCTGACCGTGCGTCGTATCGGCGGCAAAGAGCAGGACCTTCTTGTTGCGGCGGTCGTACACGCCCATGTACTGGCCGTCCTGACCGATTGGCCAGTTCATCGGATACGAGCGGATGCCGAGCACGTTCTCGATTTCGTCCATGATATCGATTGGCAGCTTGCCGTAATGGTCGAGTTTGTTGATGAACGTGAAAATAGGAATGCCGCGCTGCTTGCAGACCTTGAAGAGCTTTTTCGTCTGGGCCTCGACGCCCTTCGCAACGTCGATGACCATGACGGCGCTGTCGACGGCCATGAGCGTGCGGTACGTATCTTCCGAGAAGTCCTGATGGCCCGGCGTATCGAGGATGTTGATGCGGCAGCCCGCATAGTCAAACTGCAGCACGGACGACGTGACCGAGATACCGCGCTGTTTCTCGATTTCCATCCAGTCGGACACAGCGTGGCGCTGTGTTTTGCGCGACTTGATGGAGCCGGCGAGATGGATGGCACCGCCGTAGAGCAGCAGCTTCTCCGTCAGCGTCGTCTTACCGGCATCCGGGTGCGAGATGATCGCAAACGTACGGCGCTTCTTGATTTCTTTATCGAGTTCTTCGCTTAAAGCTGACAAAATGTTTCTTCCTCCCAAATTACTTCCAATTTATATGAATGGCAATTGTCAAGTTACACTGCTTTTCATTTTATCATAGCGGCCGCGCTTTCTGCAATCCCGCCGGCGCAAAAACGCCTGAAAATCAGGCACTCAGGCGCGCGGCGAGCACGAAGCCGAGAAAAGCGGCCAAAAGTCCGAGCACGATATTGCTGCCGATGTTGCAGGCCGCGTAGAAATAACTGCCGCCGCGCAGCAGCGTCAGCGTCTCCATGCTGAAGGACGAAAACGTCGTGAGGCCGCCGAGGAAGCCGACCGTCAGGAGAAGCCTTGCGTACTCCGAAATGCCGCTGCCCATGCGTTCGACGAGCAGCAGCAGCAGGCCCATGATAAGCCCCATGAGAAACGAACCAACGGTATTCACGACGAGCGTGCCCCACGGAAAAAATGTGCCAAAGCGCGCGCCGACGTGCGTCGTCACGAGATAGCGGCAGACGGCCCCGAGACCGCCGCCCACAAAAACAAGACCAAGATTTTCTGCCATATATACCCTTCCTTTCTTTCCTAATAAATAACAAAATAACGTCCCTGACAGCAAAAAAGCCGATGACCTGCACAAGAGCACAGAAGTCATCAGCTGTAAAGCAGTTTTGGCCCAAGGCCACGGGAGAACCTCATTCCCTTTTTTATCCACGTTTTTAAAGCGGCCTGCCGTCAAGGACTTTCTCGACGAGCTCATCGTCGATGTAGCGCAGTTTGAGTGAAAAGACACGCTCACGTTCTTCCATTAAATGAAAGAAAATCTTGTCGCCTTCCCAAATCGGCAGGTCATAGACCGCTTTTTTCGGCACCCACTCGAACGTGCCCTCGCGGCAGCCGTCGCGGCCGACGAATGTGCCGTGGAATTTGTCCGCTGTATAAAGGAACATATACTCCGTCTGCCATTTGTCCGACATAAACGTGATGATGCCGCGCAGGCGGAAATCGTCGAGCACCAGGCCCGTCTCCTCTTTGACTTCGCGCAGCAGGCATTCTTCGGGCGTCTCGTCGGGCTCGAAGTGGCCGCCGACGCCAACCCATTTGTCGTGGTTGATGTCGTGTTCCTTTTTAACGCGGTGCATCATGAGGTACGCATTATCCTGCTCAATATAGCAGAGCGTCGTGAGATTTGTCTTTTTATGGCCCTTCGCAGCAGCCGTCATAAGTTCAGCTCCAATCCGACCGGGCAGTGGTCGCTGCCGAAAATCTCGTTGTGAATCGTCGCATCGGCAATCTTGTCCTGCAGGCGCTTTGACGTGACGAAGTAGTCGATGCGCCAGCCCGCGTTCGTGTCGCGCGCCTTGCGCAGATACGACCACCACGTGTAGATGCCCGTGCGTTCCGGATACAGCGTGCGGAACGTATCGATAAAGCCCGCGTCAAGAAGCTCCGTGAACTTGCCGCGTTCCTCATCCGTGAAGCCCGCGTTATGATGATTCGTCTTTGGGTTCTTCAGGTCGATTTCCTCGTGCGCGACATTGAGGTCGCCGCAGACGATGACGGGCTTTTTCGCGTCAAGGCCCTGAAGGTACGCGCGGAACGCGTCCTCCCACTCCATGCGGTAAGCAAGGCGTTCAAGGCCGCGCTTGGAGTTTGGCGTATAGACCGTCACAAAATAGCAGTCTGGAAATTCAAGCGTAATGACGCGGCCCTCGTGGTCGTGTTCCTCGATGCCGAGGCCGTATGTCACCTGCAGAGGCTCAAGGCGCGAAAAGACCGCCGTGCCCGAATAGCCTTTTTTCTCCGCGCTGTTCCAGTACTGCTTATAGCCCGGCAGGTCGAGGATGGCCTGCTCTGGCTGCATCTTCGTCTCCTGCAGCGCAAAGACATCGGCATCGAGCTTGCAGAAGGATTCCATAAAGCCCTTTTTGAGGCAGGCCCTGAGGCCGTTGACGTTCCAGGAAATGCATTTCATGCTGATTCCCTCCCATTAAGGCAGCGTCTTAAACGCGCTGAGCGGCCAGAAGACGAGGACGGCCTTGCCCTTGATGAGCTTGTACGGCACGAAGCCGACATCGGCGAAGCGGCTGTCCTCCGAATTGTTGCGGTTATCGCCCATGACGAAGACCGTGCCTTCCGGGACCGTGGCCTTCGGGTATTCGCTGCGCGTCTTCTCGAGGATGTAGTCTTCCTTCAAAAGCTGGTCGTTGACGTAGACATTGCCGCCCTTGATCTCGATCGTGTCGCCCGGCGTCGCGATGACGCGCTTGATGAAATCGCGGCTCGGATCGCGCGGATACTGGAAGACGAGGACCTCGCCCTTCTGCGGCGCGCGGAAGTCGTAGATGAACTTATTGACGACCAGGCGTTCCTGCGACTGCAGCGTCGGACGCATGGACGGACCGTCGACGATGTAGAGCTCGACGACAAACTGACGGATGACAAAGGCCAGGGCAATCGCGATGATAATGGATATGACCCAGTCTTTTGCCTCTTCTCCTAATGAACTCATGGAAGTTCCTCCTGTCTTACTTCACTTGCCTAAAAAACTGCATAAACAAATAGGGACTGCCAAAGCAGTCCCTACCGTACGCAGATTAGCGTTTTTCTTTGATACGAGCAGCTTTACCCGTAAGGTTACGCAGATAATAGAGTTTTGCACGACGAACGATACCCTTGCGGAGAACGTCGATCTTCTCAATGCGCGGGGAATGTACCGGGAACGTACGCTCAACGCCGATACCATAGGAGATGCGGCGAACCGTGAACGTCTCGCGGACACCGGAACCCTGACGGGCGATGACGACACCCTCGAACATCTGGATACGCTCGCGGGAACCCTCGACGATCTTAGCGTGAACGCGGACCGTGTCACCAGGTGCGAACTCCGGGATATCCGAACGGAGCTGTTCTTTTTCTAACGTTTCGATGATATTCATTTTTTTCCTCCTTATGTCAGACGTTCATGGCAAGCCTTATGCTCACTCAGAGGACCGCCCATATACTCAATTAGTCTACCATAAAAAAAGGACGGTTTCAACCGTCCTTTAAAAATTTTCTTTTGGCCTACAGAAATTCCTGCTGCGCTTATTTGCCGATGCGTGCGGCCATGGCAGCGCGCACGATGTCTTCCGGCACATCGTTGCGGCAGGTCACTTTGCCGATGCCCTCCATGAGCACCCAGTTGACCTTGCCGTTGATGGTCTTCTTGTCGTGGAAGATGTCGCGGTACATCGCGTCGACCGTGCAGCCCTCGGCGTAAATCGGCAGGTGCAGCGCCTCGATGAGCTTCGTGACGCGCGCAACATCCGCTTCCGGAATCATGCCGAGGCGCGCGCTGATGTCAGCCGCACCGACCATGCCGATGGCGACGGCCTCGCCGTGATTGTAGCGGATGTAGCCCGTCTCCTTCTCGATGGCATGGGCCATCGTGTGGCCGAAATTCAGGATGCGCCTGAGGCCCGCTTCCTTCTCGTCCTGACTGACGACGGCGGCTTTTATTTCGCACGAACGCGCAATCATGTGGACCGTGGCCTCGCGCTCGAGCTTCAGCACGTCATCGACATGGCTTTCGAGAAACGCGAAGAAGTCCGCATCGTAAATGATGCCGTACTTGATGATTTCGCCAAGGCCCGTGTAAATCTCGCGCTTCGGCAGGGATTTCATGAGATTGAGGTCCATGAAGACGCCCTTCGGCTGATAGAACGCGCCGATGAGGTTCTTGCCGAGCGCGTGGTTGACGGCGACCTTGCCGCCGACGCTCGAATCGACCTGAGCGAGCAGGCTCGTCGGCAGCTGCACGAAAGGCACGCCGCGCATGTACGTCGCCGCGATGAAGCCCGCGAGGTCGCCGACCACGCCGCCGCCCAAGGCAAAAATCGGGGACTTGCGGTCGAGGCCAAGCTCGATGGCCTTCGTGTAGAGGGATTCTGCGACCTTCAGGCTCTTCGAGCTCTCGCCGGCCGGTATGGTCACGAGCGTGGCCTTCAGGCCCCCCTCTTCGAGCAGGCGGCGGATCTTTTCGCCGTAGAGCGGGCCGACATTGCTGTCCGTCACGAGCATGGCCTGTTTCGAAAAGCCGGCCTGCCGCACAAAGGCGATGAGCTCACTGCTCAAATCATAACCAATCCTGATATCATAGCTCTCTTTGCCGAGAGCAACGTGTACCTCACGCATGCAACACACCTCGTAATTTCAGATAATGAAGGATCTCGTCGACGACCTGCAGCGGCGAGAGTCTGCTCGTGTCAACCGAGAAATCCGCCTGCTTGTAGAGCGCACGGCGCTCTGCGATGAGCTTCTCGATGGCACGGCGGCGGTCGCCCCGGTCCTCCTTGTCGAGCACCGGACGCTCGCCCTTGCTCGCCGTGCGCGCGAGAATCGTATCAACATCGGCCTGCAGGCAGACGACGACACCGCTTCTGCGCAGGGCTTCCATATTCTTCGGGTCCTTGACCGTGCCGCCGCCCGTCGAAATCACGGTGTTTTGGCGCTTTGCGGCCTTCTCGACCATCGCGTGCTCGCAGCTGCGGAAGTACGCCTCGCCCTTTTTTGCAAACATATCAGGGATGGCCATGCCGTATTCCTTCTCGATTTCCTGGTCGAGGTCGAGAAACGATATGCCGAGCTTCTGCGCAAGCACGCGTCCCGTGCTCGTCTTGCCCGTGCCCATGAAGCCTATGAGTACAACATTCTTCATCGGCTCACCATTCCTTCCCGATGCGCTCTTTGTACGCCTCGATGGCGGCCTTGAGGTCAACCATGGCATCGGCTCCGAATTTGTCGCAGATGGCCTGTGCGATGACGAAGGCCGTCATGGCCTCGCCGACGACCGAAGCAGCCGGCACGGCACAGGTGTCGCTGCGCTCCTTGCAGGCGAGCACTTCTTCGTGGCTCTCGATGTCGACGGAATGCAGCGGCGTCATGAGCGTCGGAATCGGCTTCATCACGGCCTTGACGATGAGCTCTTCGCCGTTCGTCATGCCGCCCTCGAGACCGCCGGCGCGGTTCGTCTTGCGGTAGACGTGGCCGTTTTCATCGAGGAACATTTCATCGTGAATCTGGCTGCCCGGCAGAATCGCGCAGTCAAAGCCCGCGCCGATTTCGACGCCCTTGATAGCCTGAATGGACATAAGAGCGCCTGCGAGTTTGCCGTCGAGGCGGCGGTCCCACTGGATGTGGCTGCCGAGGCCCGCGGGCAGGCCGCGCACGGTGATTTCAAAAATGCCGCCGAGCGTGTCGCCGTCTTTTCTGGCCTGCTTGATTTTGGCAATCATCTGCTCTTCGGCCTCTTTGTCGTAGCAGTTGAGCTGTGAATCGCCAAGTCCTTCTTCTGTGCCGAGCTTCGTGCGGTCGACCTTCGCGGGGTCGACTTTCACACCGCCGAGGCAGACGACCTGTGAGACGACCGTAATGCCAAGGGCCCTTAAAAATTCCTTGCAGACGGCGCCGACGGCCACGCGCATCGTCGTCTCGCGCGCACTCGAGCGCTCGAGGATATCGCGCACATCCTTGCGGTTGTACTTGCGGATGCCCGTAAAATCGGCATGACCCGGACGCGCGGCCGTGACTTTCTCGCCCTCAGGCTCGCCAAAAGCAGCCATGCGGCCGCCCCAGTTCTGGAAGTCGCGGTTGACGACCCGCAGCGTAATCGGGCCGCCCAAAGTCTCATGGAAGCGCACGCCCGACAGCACGTCGACGTGGTCCTTCTCAATCTTCATGCGTCCGCCGCGGCCGTAGCCCTGCTGGCGGCGCGCCAGTTCCTTGTTGAGCGCCTCTTCATGGAGCACCAGACCTGCCGGCAGACCCTCAAGGATGGCAGTCAGGCACGGGCCGTGCGATTCGCCGGCCGTCATAAAACGTAATTCACTCATATCTTACACCTCGCGTATTCAAAAATCATATTGCTTATAGTTTAAGATATACGCGAGTATAAATCAAGTCTCTTTCTAAACAGCAAATATCCTTATCTGAAAGACGAGCCTTCCAAACAGTAAGTAATGCCTGCGTAAGGCTATTCTGCTTCTTTTGCTTCTTTGACTTCTTTTGCTTCTTGGGCCGGCCAGGCGTACGCCGTAAGGCGCAGATGGCACTGCAGAGATTCTCCGCCCGTCCCTTTGTCCGCAGCGGGCGGCCCGATTCGGCTTTCCTCGAGACAGAGCACGCGCTCCGACTGCTGCAGCCTGCGCAGAAAATCGAGCAGCGCAAAATACGAGCCCTCGCATTCGACAATCACGGCCATTTCCTGCAGACCAGCTGCATCTGCGTCATGATTGGCATCTGCGCCCCGCAAATTCTGTTCAGGCGAAACCTTCGCAGCTGTTTTCTCCTGCCCCTGCATGGGCTGCAGCTCAGACGGCACGACTTTATGCAGCTGCACCTGACTTTTCAAGGCCTTCTGCTGAAGTTCGTGCAGGAATTCCCCCTGCACGAGTTTTTCCGGCAGGGCCTTTCCGCTGCGCGCATCGTGCTCCGCGAGTTCTTTTTCATAGGCCTCCATATCGCGGTGCACATTCTTGAAATTCATGACCGCCGCCGTGTCGCCGCGCGCCTGCTCCGCCCTGGCCGCATACGCCTGCGCGGCCCGCTGCAGCGGCAGGTGCAGCGCGAAAAAATAAATGGGCACGAGCGCGAGGCAGACAAAAAACGACAGCAGGAAAAAGCGGCCGTCGCGCGTCTCCGCTATATCCCTGAACCTACGCCCTATTGCTCCGGCACCTTTGCTTTTCTTTGTACCTGCCAGTCCTTCTAAACGTTCTAAGCCCGCCGAATCGCTCAAACCCTGCAGGCCATCGCCGTCACTGCCCTTTCTTCCTTTGCGAATACCAAACATTTTTCGTTTCGCCTCCCTCGCCCGCCTTTTTCTATCCTATTATTTTTCTATCCTAATTATAGAGAAACGCTCATGCGGAAACGGATGTCTTTGCCCTCGGCCGAGGATTCTTCGAGCACGGGCCCCTGCGTGAAAAAATCACGGTCCTGCTCGAAGGACTGCAGGAAAACCGACAGGGCCGCATAGCTCATGGCAAGGCCGCTGATCTCGATTTTCTTATCGCGCCGCAGCAAAATATCCTGCAGCCAGACCCCGTCCGTCTGCAGCTCCGGCCGGCCGAGGTGCACCATGACGCTGTACCACGGCAGGGATTTTTCCATCAGCATCGCAATGCGCCGGTCGCGCTGACTGACCTTGGCCTGCAGGGCTTTCGTCATCTGCATGACCTTCTGGTCATGGTGCAGCAGGGCCGTCTCCTGCTTCTGCTGACGGAAATCCGCCCGCGCCTGAAAATAAGCCCGCGCATCGAAAAAGCTCCAGACCGAAAGCGCGGTCAGCGTGACGAGCAAAGTCAGCACGGCGAGGCGTTTATAGCGGCAGCGGCGCACCGAGAGCTGCCTGCCGGCCAGCAGAAAACCGAGTGCGTCTTCGCCATGAATAAGGGACAGCGCTGCACAGAGGGCCGGCAGATAAAGAGCCGGCACGGACTCGTGCTGACCTGCATGCCCTGACATCTGAAGCTGCCCAGTCAGTCCAGACTGTGCGGCCCAGCCGCCCTGCCCGTTTTGCACGGCTGGTCCCAGCGGAGCCAGCACGGCAAAACCGCGCAGCGAAAGCTCCTGCTCAGCAAAATCCTCCTGCATGGCCTTGAGCTTAGCACTGGGGGCCGCTGCGAGCCAGTAACTGTGCCCGACCGTCTCATCATAAGGACCAGTCCCAGCGGACCCGCTCCCTGCCGCTGCCGGATTTGGATTTGAATTTGGATTTTCTGCGGCGCGCCTAACGGCCATGGCGTAGGCATCGGCGTCAAGCCCGGCTTCCGTCAGCCGCGCGTCGAGTTCCCAATGGGCCGCTTCCCGCTCCTCGCGTGAAGTCAGATTCGGCGGCAGCTCCGTCTTATAGAGAAGGAGTTCTTCGCCGGTCAGGCACAGGGCAAACGGCAGCTCCTGCCAGCCCTCGCGCACGGCGCGCATGCGCACCTGCTCGCCAAGGCTCAGTTCCGCCTCGCGCGGTTCGGACACCATGCGCAGAACGTCCCAGCTCCCGCCCTGTTCCTTCTTTTCGGCCTGCAGCCGCAGATAAAGGACCGTATCGGCGCGCACGGCCAGGCCGACGACAGACTGCGCGGATTCCCAGAAAAAATCGTCCCATCGGCCGAGACTTGGCTTCGCTGACCTTCCCCAAGACAGCCCCGCCGCCTTCTGCCGCAGACAGGCCACTGCTTCTTTGAATTTACCGGCTCCTTCCTTTCCAGACATAGACAAAGCCACCTTCCTTTTCTCTCTTCTCAAGGCAGCCCCGCACGAGCTTATGGCGCTGCCAGATATCTCCGTCCTTTTCCTCGGCTGCTGCAATCAGCCACGCCTGCTGCTCCTGTTCCACGGCAACGACCCGCACGGTGATGATTCCGTACCCGCCCTTGATTTCCCGCTTCGGCATAATGTCTTTGGCGAGCTTTGCCGCCGGCGGCTGCTGCTCCACCTGCCGCGCAGCCTGCTCAAGGGCGCCTTCAGCTGCAAGGCGCAGCGCGGCCTCGCGCCCGTACGACACGGCCATGCGCTTTGTGTTCCATGAGGTATAGCAGACGGCCGAGCCGAGCAGCAGGACAAAAACTGTCAGCAGCGCCGTCCAGATGACCGCGGAGCCGCGTTCATTCTTCATATTTTTCTCCTCTATCTACTATCTGCCTATCTGTCTATCTGCCTATCTACGGCATATCGGGGCCATAGACCACGGTCTTCAGCGTATAGCGGTGCTTTGTCACGAGGCTCCGACCTGTCAGGCGGATTTCCACGAGGCGCGGCGCGAGCTTCCGGCACGAAAATTCCGTGATGTCGACGCCCGCCAGCGCGTGATTGCCCGTCAGAGGCCGGCTCGCATCCTTCCAGACGAGCTTATGGATTTTGTCCTGCGTCACATTGACCCAGTACGAGACCTGATACGTGCTCTGCCCCTTGTCATCGACGCCGCGGTACTGCCTGAACACGCAGCCCTCTCCGCGCCACCGCACCTCATAAGAAGAGCGCGCCTCGTCCGCGACCTGACGCACGGCCATCTGGATTTCCTGCTCGAGCTCGCTGTCCGCCATGAGGAAAAAAGCGGAGCGAAAGGCCAGTGCGGCCACGGCAGCTGCGCCGGCCAGCAGCAGGACGAGCATGGGCAAAGAGACCATCATATCGAGGAGCAGCGCGCCGCGTTCTCGGCTGCGGGTACCAGTGGCACACTTCCCGCGCTTCATGAGATTTAAATAAATCATAGATATCATGGACAAATCACCCTCTGCAAGGTCACACTCTGCTCCCTTTCGCGCCGGTCCTGCCAGCTGACGCGCACTTTGGCAAGATACACAGCCTGTGCCCCGCTGCCGGCAGCGTCCGTTCCCCTCTCAAGATTGCCGGACTGCCGCGGCACATCGGATTCCTTAAGCCGCCCGATTTCCCGCTGCACGCGGAAATCCGCGCCACCCTCACTGGGACGTGTCGAAAACGGCACATACATAGGCTGCTCCGACGAACCAGCCGCAAAAGTCTCCGGCTTTTCCCTGGCATCATATTCCAGATACGCAAGCTCCGATTCGGCAAGGCTCACGGCCGCCGCTTCAAAACGGGTCTGTTCATTCAGATGCAGGCCCTGACGGTAAAGCAGCAGTCCGCCCGTCATCACGGCGAGCATGGCAGCCAGCACGATGGTTTCGAGCAGGAAAAAGCCACGCTCCCCTCGTTTTTTCCATTTTTGCTGCTTCTGTTTTACCATGGGGACCCCCTTTCCACGCGGCAGCGGCCGCCCGCGCTCAGGATAAAGCGCCTGCCACTGCTCTGCTGCCCCGCAAAAAAGAGATACATCGTACAGGGATTCACCAATACGCCATTGTCACCGAACACCAGCGGCCTTTTCGTCTCGACATCGCTCAAAAGAGGCCCGCTCATCTGGATGCCCCCGGCATACTTATGCTCGCGAAACGTGCGGCTGCCGGCAATCAGGACATAGCCGTCACGCTGGAAATACATCCCCGCGCGCCGTTCACGCTGGCCGTTATAGTCCCATTCCAGAGCCTTTGGCCGCGGCTCCGTGCTGCGCGAAAGCTCGCGCATATAGCGGATATCGCTCAAAAGGCACTGCGTCTCGTATTCGAGCACGGCCTCGCGGTAAAGCGCCATGCCGCGCGGCACGGCCACGGACGCGAGGATCATGACCACGAAACAGGCCAAGACCGCTTCAACGAGCAGAAAGCCCCGCTCCGAAGACCTCCCTGCCGCCAATCGTCTCTTTTTCCCTATCAACACATATTGCCGCCTCCTAAGTCCCGCCGCACCGCCCTCTGCTCCGCCACACAGTTTCTCCTATTAAATAGTAGACTAAATAGTAAACAGCAAACCTACCAGAGCAAGCCGAGATAACTGAGGTAGGCCCCTGCCGACAGAAACGGCCCGAAGGCCAGCTCGCTGTCTCTCTGCAGCCGCCCGCAGGCCAGCAGCAGAAGGGCCAGCACCGCGCCAATGGCAAAAGACAGCAGCAGCGCAAGCAGTGTCCCCTGCCCGCCGAGCCAGATGCCAAACGCCGCGGCGTACTTAACATCGCCGAGCCCGAGCCCGCCATGCGAGAGCCGGCGCAGCAAAAGCAGCACACCGGCCCCGACCGCGGCGCCAAAAAGGGCCTCAGGCAGGCTGCAAGTCGTCCCCGTCAGCACAAACAGGAGCCCGAACCCTGCCAAAAAAAGATTTCCGCGGTCCGGCAGCAGGCCCGTACAGCAGTCGATGGCCGCCATCGTCACCAAAAGCAGGCAGAACACACTGCCCGAGAGGATGGCGGGGCTTTCCAGCTCAGCAAAGACAAGGCCGGCCAGCATGACCGAGAAGACCAGGACCAGCAGCCCCCGGCTGTACATATTTAAGCTCATGATCGTTACTCCGAATCGTTATCCTTGATCTACATTTTCTGTATCTTTTGTCTTTGAAAACTCCGCTATCTTCTTTCCTCCGCAAGTTGCCTGATGTGTAGAACGATCAATATCGTATCCCCCTTCAGGGATCTTTGTTTCACTACCATTTATATAGCATTTCCCAGTCGGCGGTTTTGGTTTTGTATTCTGTAAATAATTACCCAGATCCCCAATATTCTCTGGGTACTCACCATTCTCAATTTCATAAACAGAAATAGCCGTATTTATCGTAGATAAGTCGGCCTGAATTCTCGCCGTATTCGCCGAAGCAATGGCCGAAGTGAATTTTGGTACCGCAATCATCGCGAGGATGGCCACGATGCCCACGGCAATCAGCATGCCAATCAGGGTGAAACCAGCTTCTTTGCTCTGCCTGTTGTTTCGCATTCTGCTTGTCATTTTTGTCTTCATGAAAACGACTCCTTTCTTACCAATACTAAATTTCGCTGCACTAATTTGAATATCTTTCACTACAAAAGTACAAGAGGCCTTATTGTCCTTCTATAGCGGATACTACCTTCTTCTCCACGCCTCTTAAAACTCCTGCCGAAATTTAAAATATTTTTAATTTTTGTAATAACAGTTATAAAGAAAGAGCGTTCCCTCGGGAATGTCCATTCCCAGAGGAAACGCTCTGCTAAGTGTTCACTGTGACAAGAGCAAAATGCTCTTTGCCGACAATCAATACCAATGTGTAAAGCCCAGCGAGAAGCCGACGCCGTTGTAGCCCGGATTGTGCGTGCTGAAGCCATTCGACGAATGATGAAAGAGGTAGGCAAGGCTCAGGGCATCGCGGTCCGTGTAGTTGTACGTGAGTCTCGGCCCGATGCGCCAGAGAAAGCCGAAGGCGCGGCCGTTGCCCGGATGGGCGTGGTTGTAGGCGAGCACGCTGCCCGTGGCATCGAGCGAGGCATCGAGCTTGCCCGAGACGTGTTTCGTCCAGCGCAGCATGTACGACGGACCAAAGCCCACGGCCTCGGCATCGCGATAGATATCGTCCTCCGTCGTGTAGCCGAGCGCACGCTCAAACGTCAGGCCGTAATGCAGCGACAGCGCGCCGAGCTGTCTGTACTGTTTGTAGACATGCACATTGTAGAGGTCGACGTTGCGTTTTTTGAAGAAACGGCCGTCGAGGTACTCGAGCTGCACTTCGATATTGCCGTCCGCGTGTTTCGCCTCGGCCGTACCAGCCTCAGCCGCATTTGCCTCTTTCGCATCTTGAAGAGCCTGCACACGTTTCATCTTTTTGACCGGCTGAGCCGTCTGGCCCTGCGTCGTTTTCTGGCTCTCCGCAGATTCTGCCGCTGCCGTCTGCCCGTCTGCCTGCTGCGCGGTCTGTACCTCTACGGGCTGCACATGCACGCCCTGTTCCGCTGCGGAGACCGGCATCGGTGCGGTCAGCGCCGCGAGTCCCAGCACGGCCGCCGGCAGCACCAGCAGCGTCTTATTTATGTTGCTTTGCTTCCTATTAATATGAATATCCATATGCATATCTACGCGCCACCCTTTATTATTTGACTTTTCTCAATGTATTTATCTTATCATAAATAAAGGAAAAATGCGACTGAAGCCGTTCAGCTCCTGAGCTGTCCCGCAGCGGATGCGTCTGGCTCAGCCGCACGCATCTGCCCGTATTTTTGGCGGAAATGCCGCATCTTAAGGCAGAAAATCAGCACGCCAAGGCTCAGGAACACCGCGATGAGGATGGCGAGGGCCTGATAATCCTCGGCGAGGCGCGGCGAATGGCCGGCGAGGAACAGTTCGCGCACGGTATTGGAGAACCACGAAAGAGGAAAAGCCGCCGCGACGTGCTGCAGCCATATGGGCATCGACTCCTGCGGCCACGTGTAGCCCGTGAAGATGAACGCGGGCACCGGATACATGATGATGGCCCGCACGAATTCCATTTCACAGTTGAAAATCGCCGAGAAAAACATGGCAAAACTGATGGCCGCGGCCACGAAAATGCCCGCGAGCGTCAGCAGCGTGCCGAGCGGTGCCTTCAAGGGAATCTCAAAGACATACTGCACAAGAAAGACAACAAGCAGATACGACAGCATCGCGAGGACCCAGTACAGCACGAATTTCGCCGCGAGCAGCAGCACGGACGAAAAATGCCAGTCGTGCGTGCCGGCCTGCACCTGCTCATACTCGCCATCGACGGCCGCGCCTACGGCAAAGAAAATGCCCTGCTGAAACGCGACCATTGCCAGGCCGAGCAGGAAGAAGAACATGTAGCCCTGCGTCGTATTGTAGAGCACGCGCAGATGCACATGGACCGGCGAAATCATATGCTCCAAGAGCTGTTCATCGCCGCCCGTGCGCAGGGCCGTGCGTTCCGCGGCCGCGCGGTCCGAGAATGCCGCGAGGATGTCCTGCATGGCCGAGCTCGTAATATTCGTCAGGATGATGTTCGCGCCGTTCGCCATGTAGAGCACGTCTGCTCCCTGCCCTGTCTTGACTTTTTTTGAAAAGTCCGGGGGAATCTCGATGGCCGCATACGCCTGCTTTGTGTTGAGTGCGTTCTGCATCTCTTCCTCGCTCGTCACAAAGACCGCGGCCTTCATGCTGTCGCTGCTCTCGATGTCGCGCACGAGTTCGCGCGAGAAATGCGAGTTTTCCGCATCGTAGACGACGCACGGCACATCCTTGACGAGATTCGGCACGTACAAGAGGCCAAAGACAATCAGATAGGCTACGGCCGCGCCGAACAGGAACACGAGACGCCGCGGGTCACGTACAGCAAGCAGCAGTTCACGCTTCATTGCCTGCAGAAGTTTCATCGTGCTCCCCCTTTCCCTCATTTCCATGAGATGTACCGGATTCGTCCGTCCAGATATGGAAACGCCGCCGCAGATAAAAAATCCCTGCGGCCACGAGCTGGCAGCCAATACCGCCGAGCAGCATAATCTTACAGTTGGTATAGAGTGTCGGTGCCGTGCCGTTCAGCAGAATGTCGCGCAGCGTGTCGCCGCCGTACGTCATCGGCATCAGCATGCCGAGCACGGACGCGATGCTGCTCATATCAAAATTTGGCCACGACAGGCCGCTGTACAGAAGGCCCGGCATGATGTAGACCATCGGGGCCTGCAGCGACAGCACGCGGCTCGGGCAGCAGCTCGAGAAAATGTGCAGCACACTGCTGACAAAGAAGATGAACGAAGCCCCTAAGAGCATCGCCTCTCCCCAGCTGCCGCGCATCGGCACGGCAAACACATGGATAATCAGGTAAAGCGACAGAAGATACGCCGCAAATGAAAGCAGCCAGTACGGGATACTTTTGCCCACGAGAATCAGAAACGGATGTTTCTTCCGCCAGCGCGGCTGCAGAAGCTCCGTCACGAGGGCCGGTGCAAGCGACAGCATGACGCCAATCTGCAGGCCGTTCATCATGAGGCCCGACAGCATGAACGAGCTGTAGCCGTTGGCCGGATTGCCGAGGATGCGCACGCCCATGCGCACGGGATAAACCGAATTGATGGCATCGTCCGGCAAAAGCCCCTGACTCTCAAGCAGCTGCTGTCCTGCCGCGACCGAGAACGAGCGGCTGACTTCCTGCGAAGCACTGATGGCCGCATTGCCGAACATATTATTCGACGAATCGACCATGAGCATAAAATCCGCGCCGCGCCCCGATTTGAGGTCTTTATCGAAATTCCGCGGGATGGCCAGAGCCACGCGGGCCTCGCCATCGTGAATGGCCTCCCGCATCGACGCTTCGTCCGAAACCTGCGCCACAAACGTGAAGCGGTCTGCATCGGTGTACGCCTCGATGAGTGAACGGCTCGTCGCCGACTGGTCCTCATCCCAGACCACCATTGGGATATGATTGACAACGTTCTCCTGATAAATCAGGCCAAACAGCACAGCAAAGCCCAGCGGCACGATGAACGGCACGAGCGCAACCGGCGGCCTGCCCTTGATGAGATAGAGAAATTCCTCTTTGGCAATCGCATAGAGTGAGGCAAAAATACGCCCGATACTGCTGATACTGCCTAAGCCCTTCATGATGCACCACCGGACGACCCTGCCTGATCGTCGTCCAGCCCTTCAAGACGGAAGCGCATGCCCGGGCGCAGCACATCGGAGTTGACCTGCACCTTGACATTGAAGCTCACGATATCCGTCTCATCGCCGCGTTCACTCGTCGCACGCTGCGTGGCAAACTCAGCCTTCTTGCTGATATCCGTAATCGTGCCCGTGACTTTTGTCGCGTTGTCGCGGCCAATCATCGTGACTTCCTGACCGACATAATACTTCGAGAGCTTCGTCTCCGGCACCTTGATGTCAATCCAGTTGTCCTCAGGGTCCTGCACGGCAACAAGCGGCGTGCCATTTGAAATCATCGAGCCCTCTTCGATGTACTTCTGCGTGATGACGCCGTCAAACGGCGCGCGGATTTCCGTCTCATCGAGCGATACCTCGATGTTCTGCAGCGTGGCCTCGGCCTGCTCAATCTTCATGGCCAGAGCCTCTTCGTTCGCGCGCGATGCATCCGTCTGCAGCGTGCCGGCCTGTGCCTGACGCACGGCGGCCTTTGACTGCTCATAAGCGGCCTGCGCCGTCTTGTACTTCGTGTCAAACTGCTCAAACGTCTGTTTCGAGACAGCCCCCTCAGACAGGAGCTCTGCATAGCGGTCATGGTCGGCCTGCGCGAGAGCGAGGTCCGCCCGTGCCTGATCCGTCGCTGCCTGTGCTTCCGAAACCGCCGAAGCCGTCGTGCCCGACTGCATGTTCGTCGTCACGGCCGCCTGCGCCTGCTGAGCCCGCAGTGCCCGGATGCTCGCCTCAGCCTCGGCCTTTTGCGCCTCAAGGCTGCGTTTATCGATGCGCGCGATGACCTGACCTTCCTTGACCGTATCGCCTTCCTTGACAAGCAGTTCCACAACACGGCCCGCAATCTTTGAGTTCACGTCGATTTCCTTCGCGTCCGCACGGCCCCACGTCGTCTGGTCCGCATTGGCCGTCCTGCCGCAGCCCGCGCAGAGCATCATCATCAGCAGCACAAACGCCAGCAGCAGCCCCAGAGACCGCTGCCCTGCCTTGCTCATCTTTCCTTGCATATCTACCATCTCCCTATTTTGAACGCGTTCAAATTCAGTGCAAAAAAACCTTAGGCCATCACAGCCTAGAAAAAATATAGAGAAGCTCGCCAGGCTCAGATTGCCAGCGGCATCTCAACGAGCTCCTGCGCAATCTTCTGCCAGATTTCTTCGCGCTCGGCCATATGCTGCAGCGTAGCCTCAATCTCTGCCTCCGAAATGCCGAAGAGCTTCAGTGCGGCGCGGATGACCTCGCGGCGGGCTTTTTCCGTATTCATCGCCGTCTCAAAATTCATGGCCGTGATGCAGGCCCCCATCGCGCCCTTAATCAGCAGATTCTTCTGGCGGTATTCTTCTTTCGTGAAACGCTCCCCAAAAAGCTGCTCCGCATAAGCGGCGAACAAATCGACCATGCGCTCAAAGATAATCGGCGAATGGTAGCACTCGTAGTAAATCTCGCGAATGCGCGGATCGTCCTGCATCTTCTTGAGCTCGACCTCGCAAATCACCGCGTACTTGAACGCCGGCGATTCCCCCTCGCTGCAGGCATCGATTTTCTCAATGCACTGATGCACGATGGTCGCGATCATATCGGCAAAAATCATTTCTTTATTCTTGAAGAAATAATAGATGCTGCCCGTCAGTACCCCCGAGCGGTTCACGATGCTGCGGATTGTCGTCTTCTTGTAGCCCTGCTCGATCAGCAGCTCTTTCGCCGTTTCCAGCACCTTCTGCCGGATTTCCTTTGTGTGTTCCTTCATCAAAAATCCCCCTGTCCTTTCCCAAACAGAATTTGTTGAACGTGTTCAACTTGATTTTTACATTTATATTATAAAAAAATCAGACAAATTCGTCAAGCACTTTGCTCAAAAACAAGGACAAAACAAAAAGAAAAACACGGCTTCACTAAAGAATCCGTGTCTTTCCTTCCTATTATAATAGGCGCATATTCTGCTTTATTTTATTTTTCGTCAAGCAGCTCGACGAGCTCGTCGTAGTCGGACTTGAGCTTGTCGTATTCGTCGGCAATCTGCAGGGCCGTGAGCACGGCGATTTTCGTGCTGTCAAAACTGCGGACGCCGCTGGCCATCTGCTTCATCAGGCGGTCGACGCCCTTGGCGAGCTTCTTGAGGCGCTCGGAGTCGTCCGTCGTCTTCAGCGGATACGTCTCGCCGAAAATCTCAACGACCACGCGCTGGGCGGGTTTCTTCGCAGCGGCCGTATTGGCCGTATTTGCCGTGCTTCCCGATGCATTTGCTTCAGCCATGGAAATCCCTCCGCTTCACTAAGTCATCTCAAACAGTCAAACCATCACAGGTCGGCCGTCATCAGGCGCGCAGCTCAGCTGCGAACTGTTTCTCGACGGCCTGCAGGATGTTCTTGAATGCTGCATCGGCCTCTTCATCCGTCAGCGTCTTGTCCTTCGACTGGAACTGCAGGTTGAAGGCCAGGCTCTTCTTGCCCTTTGCGACATGTTCGCCCGTGTAGACGTCGAACAGCGTGACATCCTTGAAGTGCTTGCCGCCGTTCTTCGCGATGACGCGCTCGATGTCTGCTGCAGCAACATCCGTGTCGACGACGATGGCGAGGTCGCGCGCGATGGCCGGATACTTCGGCAGCGACTCGAAGTGGAAGTTCTTGCCCGTGTACTTCATGAGGACTTCGACATCCATCTCGAAGAGGTAGACCTTCTGCTTGATGCCGAAATTCTCGGCAGCCTGCGGATGGAGCTCGCCGACAGCGGCGATTGTCTCGCGTCCCTTCTTAAACAGGGCCGTCTTGCCCGGATGCATCGCAAAGTGTTCGCCGGCCTCGACCGTGTACTTCGAAATGCCGAGTACGCGGAAGAGCTCTTCGACAATGCCCTTCATATCGAAGAAGTCGACCATCTCGTTCGACTGGTTCCAGCCGACTTCGTTGCGGCGGCCCGTAATGAGGCCCGCAACCTTCAGGCGCTCTTCCGGCAGTTCCGTAAGAGGCAGTGCCTTCGGCAGGAAGACCGGCGCGACATCAAAGAGCTTGAGGTCGTTGTTCTTGCGCGAGAAGTTGCGCACGGCATTTTCCATGATGGACGTCAAAAGGCACGTGCGGACGAGCGGGGCTTCATCCGTCAGCGGGTTCATAATGGGGATGGCGCGGCGCAGCTCCGAATCAGCCGGCACGAGCAGCTTATCGAAGAGGTCCTCACTCGTGAACGAGAACGAAAGCTCCTCCGTCATGCCGAGGCTGGCGAGCGTGTGCTTGATTTTGTCGACAAAATTCTGCTTGGCGCTCTGTTTGCCCTGTACCATGCGGCCAAACGGCGTCGTGCTCGCAATTTTGTCAAAGCCGTAAATGCGCGCGACTTCTTCCGAGAGGTCTTCCATGTACGTGCAGTCATTGCGCCACGACGGCACCGTGACATGGTAGTGTTCCTCGCCCTTGGCCTCGACTTCAAAGCCAAGCGACGTCAGGATTTTGACCATCTCTGTGCCCTCGATATTCGTGCCGAGGCGGCGGTTGATCTCGTCCGTCGTGTAGTCGATCGTGACCGGCTGCTTCTTCTCGGGATAGCAGTCGACAATGCCCTGCGTGACCGTGCAGGCACCCATGTCCTGCAGCAGCTGTGCGGCGCGCTCAAGCGCACGCGGCGTGTTCGTCACATCGACACCGCGCTCAAAACGTCCCGAAGCCTCGGAATGCAGACCGCAGGCACGGGCCGTACGGCGGATGCTCGGGCCGTTGAACGAAGCCGCTTCGAGCACGACCGTCGTCGTCTTGTCCGTGACTTCCGTCTCGAGGCCGCCCATGATGCCCGCGAGTCCTGCCGGATGCTCGGCATCGGCAATGACGAGCTCCGTGCCCTTCGCGAGGCGCGAGCTGTCATCGAGCGTATGGAGGTTTTCCCCTTCTTTGGCGAGGCGGGCCGTCAGCGTGTGGCCCGTGATTTCATCGTAGTCATAGGCATGCATCGGCTGGCCGAGCTCAATCATGACAAAGTTCGTCACATCGACGACATTGTTGATGGCGCGGATGCCGGCCCCTTCGAGGCGCTGCTGCATCCACTCCGGCG